>JAEZCD010000241.1 GCA_023430145.1 Pseudomonadota bacterium | reverse complement strand
GCGCCCGCGTCGGCCTTTCCGGCCTCACGGTGGCGGAGTATTTCCGCGACCAGGGCCAGGACGTGCTGTTCTTCGTCGACAACATCTTCCGCTTCACGCAGGCCGGCTCGGAAGTGTCGGCGCTGCTCGGCCGCATCCCTTCGGCGGTCGGCTACCAGCCGACGCTCGCCACCGACATGGGCGCGCTGCAGGAGCGCATCACGACGACGACGAAGGGCTCGATCACCTCGGTGCAGGCGATCTACGTGCCCGCCGACGACCTGACCGACCCGGCGCCGGCCACCTCCTTCGCCCATCTCGACGCGACCACCGTGCTGTCGCGCGGCATCGCCGAGAAGGGCATCTATCCGGCCGTAGACCCGCTCGACTCGACCTCGCGCATGCTCGACGCGCGCGTCATCGGCGAGGACCACTACAACACCGCCCGGATGGTCCAGCAGACGCTGCAGCGCTACAAGCAGCTGCAGGACATCATCGCCATTCTCGGCATGGACGAGCTCTCGGAAGAGGACAAGCTGGCGGTCGCCCGCGCCCGCAAGATCGAGCGCTTCCTCAGCCAGCCGTTCCACGTCGCCGAAGTCTTCACCGGCTCGCCGGGCGTGTTCGTCGAGCTGCCGGACACGATCAAGGGCTTCAAGGGCCTCGTCGAGGGCAAGTACGATCACCTGCCCGAGCAGGCCTTCTACATGGTCGGCACGATCGAGCAGGCGGTCGAGAAGGCGCAGCGGCTGGCCGCCGAGGCGGCGTGATGGCAACATTCCCGTTCGAGCTCGTCTCGCCGGAGCGCCTGCTCGTCTCCGAGCAGGCCGAGGAGGTCGTGGCGCCCGGCACCGAGGGCGAGTTCGGCGTTCTCGCCGGCCATGCGCCGTTCCTGTCGACGCTGAAGCCCGGCATCGTCACCGTGAAGCTGCCCGGCGGCCGGGTGCAGAAGCTGTTCGTGCGCGGCGGCTTCGCCGAGGTGAACTCGACCGGCCTCACCATCCTCGCCGAGCAGGCGATCCCGCTCGAGGACCTCGACCCCGCGCATATCGATGCCGAGATCCGGGACGCCGAGACCGACGTCGCCGACGCCACGACCGAGGCGACCCGCCAGCGCGCTCAGGAGCAGCTCGACCGCCTGCGCGAGCTGAAGGCCGCGCTCGCCGCGGGCGCTGCCGCGACGCATCACTGAGGCCGTCCGTCAGGCGCGCTCCTCGTCATTGCGAGCGAAGCGAAGCAATCCAGCTTCTCTTCCGGCGCCGCAAAGCTGGATTGCTTCGTCGCTGGCGCTCCTCGCAATGACGGCCCGCGGCCGGACCGACGAGGCGGAGAACAATGTCCTTCAGCCGTGACGCCTGGGCCGCCAACGCGGCGCTCTACGAAAAAATCCGCACCATGCCGTTCAACGCGGCGCTGGCCGACGGCACGCTCGCGCAAGACCGCTTCCGGCACTACATCGTCCAGGACGCGCACTACCTGATCGCCTTCGGCCGCGCGCTCGCGGTGGCCGCCGCCAAGGCCGACGACCCGGACGGCATCGTCCAGTTCGCCGAAGCGGCGAAGGTCGCCATCATCGTCGAGCGGGCCCTGCACGCCGACTATTTTGCGCGCTTCGGTGTCTCCGCCGAGGATTTTTCCGCCACGCCGCTATCGCCGACGTGCCATCATTATTGCAGCTGGCTGCTCGCCACCGCCTGGAGCGAGCCCTATCCGGTGGCTCTGGCGGCGCTGCTGCCCTGCTTCTGGATCTATGCCGAGGTCGGCCGCGACATCCTTTCCCGCGCCGCGCGGCCGAATCCCTACGACGCCTGGATCGACACTTACGCCGGCGAGGAGTTTCACGCCGCCGTCCGCGCGGTGATCGCGACCACCGACCGCGTCGCCGAAAGGACCTCCCCGGAGACGCTGGCGGCTATGCAGCGGGCCTTCGCCAAGGCGACGCAGCTCGAATGGATGTTCTGGGACTCCGCCTGGCGCCTCGAGCGCTGGCCCGTGTAGCGGGGAGAGCCCTACCGTTTCGCCGGCCGTCCGAGCGCACCCCAGGCGGCGATGCCGGCGAGGCCGAGGCAGACGAGCGCGTTCCAGCCGGCGAGCGACAGGCCGAGGATGCGGAACGCCGCCGCGTCGCAGGGCACGATGCGCGTCGCCTGCATCTGCGCCATCAGGCCGCCGGCATTGGTCGGCGAAACGCTGCCGCCGCCGCAGGCTGCCGGCCCGAGCCAGAATCCCCACTCGACGCCGGCGTGATAGACGCCGAGGCCGGCGCCGACGAGGAAGGTCGCCGCGATCAGCACGAGCTCGGCCCGCACCAGCACCGGGTTGGTACCCTGCAGCGCCACGAGCGCGACGAGGGCGGCCAGCGGCACGCCGAGATAGTAGGGCCAGCGCTGCCAGAGGCAGAGCATGCAGGGCACGTAGCCGAAGCCGTGCTCGATGACGAGCGCGCCGGCGATGGCGAGGAAGCCGATCGCGGCGACGAGAGCGGCTGCCATTGCCTCGTGGCGCATCGCCATGGAAGACCTCATACGACGTACCGCGCGATGACGAAGCCGCCGACGATGACGACCAGCAGCACCGTCGTCACCACTTCGAGCCGGCGCTCGATGAAGGACTGGATCGGCTCGCCATAGCGGACCAGCAGGAAGGCGACGAGGAAGAAGCGGGCGCCGCGCGTGATCGCCGACAACAGGATGAAGAGCAGGAAGTCGTAGCCGGCGAAGCCCGAGGCGATGGTGACGATCTTGTAGGGGATCGGCGTCATGCCCTTCAACAGGATGATCGCCGCGCCCCACTCGTTGTAGGCCTGCCGGAAGGCATCGATCGCGTCGACATGGCCGTAGAGGCTCATGATCCACAGGCCGACCGAATCGTACAGGAACAGGCCGATCGCATAGCCGAGCACGCCGCCGAGCACCGAGGTGAGCGTGCACCAGCCGGCGAGCACGTAGGCGCGCTCGCGGTTCGCCAGCACCATCGGCACCAGCAGAACGTCGGGGGGGATGGGGAAGAACGAGCTCTCGGCGAAGGAGACCCCGCCGAGCGCCCAGACGGCATGCCGGTGTCCGGCGAGATTCAGCGTCCACTCGTACATGCGCCGCAGCATGCCGGGCTTCCTACGCCGCAGGCGCGCCGAAGTCTATGATGCGCTCCGGTCGATCCCGAGGAGAACCGCCATGCTCGCTCAAAAGTCATGCGTCCCCTGCCAGGGCGGCGTGCCGAAGCTCGGCTCGGAGGAAGCCGAGCGGCTGCGCGCGGATGTGCCGGAGTGGAGGCTGCGCGAGGCGCCCGACCGGATCGAGCGGACGTTCCGCTTTTCGGATTTCGCCGGCGCCTTTGCGCTCGTGACCAAGATCGCCGAGCTCGCGGAGGCCGAAGGCCACCACCCCGACATCAATTTCGGCTGGGGCTATGCCACCATCACCCTCTACACGCACAAGATCGAGGGCCTGCACGAGAACGACTTCATCATGGCGGCGAAGATCGACCGGCTGGCGGCCTGACAGGCGAGTTCGGCGGGGCGCGCGCGGCGCTCAGGCCGGCGAACGGGTCGCGCTCGAGCCGCCCGATCCGCGTCGGACGGGCCGGCTCATGCGCGCCAGCACCGCCACCGGCAGGAGGCCGACGAGAACGATGGCCAGCGCCGCCACGGCGCCGTCCTCGTAGGTGCCGCGCGCCGCTTCGCCATAGACATAGGTGGCGAGCGACTCGTAGCCGAAGGGCCGCAGCAGGAGCGTCGCCGGCAGCTCCTTCATGCAGTCGACGAAGACGAGCAGCGCGGCGCCGAGAATCGCCGGCCGCAGCATCGGCAGGTGCACCCGGACGACGATGCCGGCCCGGCTCTCGCCGAGGCTGCGGGCGGCGTCGTCGAGGCTGCGCGGGATTTTCGCGTAGCCGGCTTCCGTCCCGGAGGCGGCGATGGCGAGGAACCGTGCGGCGTAGGCGTAGACGAGCGCGAAGCCGCTGCCGGAGAGCAGCAGCCCGGGCCCCCAGCCGATTGCCGCCCGCAGCGTGTCGTCGAGGAGGTTGTCGGCGAGCGCCAGCGGGGTCAGAAGGCCGACCGCGAGCACCGTGCCCGGGATCGCATAGCCGAGGCTGGCGAGCCGGATCGCCGCCGTCGTGGCGGCGCCGCGGTGGCGCCGGGCGGCCGAGGCGAGGAGCAGGCCGAGCAGCACGGTGACGACCGTCGCGGCGGCCGAATAGGCGATGCTGTTCCAGGCCCAGAAGCCGAGGTCGCCGGGCAGGCCGAAGGCGAGCACGCGGACGCGCGCGGCGTCGACGAGGTAGAGCGCCGGGAACACGAAGCCGATCAGGATCGGCAGCGTGCAGGCGAGGGTCGCCGTGGCGGCTCGCAGCGGCGGCAGGCGGTGGAGACCGGGGGGCCGGCTGCTGCGGCCGGAGGCCGAAAATCCCTGGCGGCGGCGCGCCCAGCGCTCGATCCAGACGAGGGCGGCGATCACCACCAGCATGGCAAGCGCGATCTGCGCGGCGCCCTCGACGCTCTGCCGCGTCACCCAGGTGACGTAGATCGACACAGTGAGGGTCCGCACGCCGAGGAATTCCGACGCGCCGATGTCGTTCAGCGCCTCGAGCAGCGCGAGCGTCACGCCGAGGGCGATGGCGGGGCGCGCCAGCGGCAGCGCGACGCGATAGAAGGTCTCGGCCGGCCCGGCGCCGAGCGTCCGCGCCACCTCGAGCGCGGTCGCCGACTGCATCAGGAACATCGCCCGGGCGGAGATGTAGACGTACGGGTAGAGGACGAAGCCGAGCAGCAGGATGCAGCCGCCGAGCGAGCGGATGTCGGGCAGGCGGAAATCGGCGGGGCTCGCGATGCCGAGCAGCTCGCGCAGCAGCGACTGCACGGGGCCGACCGGATGCAGTATGTCGAGATAGGCGAAGGCGACGATGTAGGTCGGCATCGCCAACGGCAGCAGCAGAGCCCAGTCGAGGATGCGGCGGCCGGGAAAATCGCAGGTCGCCACGAGCCAGGCGGTGCCGACACCGACGATGGCGACGAGGATGCCGACGCCGGCGAGCAGCTGCACCGTCTCGAGCACCGCGTGCGGCAGCACGTTCTCGATGAGGTGCGGCCACAGATCGCCCGAGCCGCGCGCGGCAAGGCCGACGAGGCCGCCGACGGGCGCGAGGACGAGCGCGGCGACGAGGATCGGCAGCGCGCCGCGCCAGGCGCCACGGCTGGTGCCCGACCGCGTCGCAGAGGGCTCGAGGAAGGCTGGTTCGAGGACCGCCACGGGGAGGGCAGGCCGGGCGAGCCCGGCCGCCGCGCCCTAGTTGTCGAAGCCGACCTTGTCGACGAGCTGGCTCGCTTCCTTGCGGTGCGCGGTCAGCTGCTGCAGCGGCAGCGGGTCGACGGTCAGCTCGCCGAAGGAGGCGATGATCGGGTCGATCGGCGCGCCCTTCTTCACCGGGTACTCGTAGTTGGACTTGGCGTAGACGTCCTGCGCCTCGTCCGAGACGAGGAACTCCATCAGCTTGACGGCATTGTCCTTGTTCGGCGCGTTCTTGGCGATTGCGGCGCCGGAGACGTTGACATGCGTGCCCTTCTTGTCGGCGAAGGTCGGCAGGATGACGCGGATCGCCTCGCCCCAGCGCTTCTGCTCCTCGCCGCCTTTGCCGCCGCGCATCAGGCCGACATAATAGGAGTTGCCGACCGCGACGTCGCAGATGCCGGCGAGGATGTCGCGGGCGCCGTCACGATCGCCGCCGGCGGCTTTTCGCGCGAGATTCTCCTTCACCCCCTTCAGCCACTCGGCCGCCTTTTCCGGGCCGTCCTTGGCGATGGCGGCGGCGACCAGCGAGGTGTTGTAGGGGTGCTGGCCGGAGCGGATGCAGATCTTGCCCTTCCACTTCGGGTCGGCCAGATCCTCATAGGTCAGGGTCTCGTCCTTCACGCGGTCCTTGGAGACGTAGATGACGCGGGCGCGCATCGACAGCGTGAACCAGTGGCCGTTCGGATCGCGCAGATTGACCGGGATCGCCTCCTCCAGCACCGCCGACTTGATCGGCTGCGTCTGACCCTTCTCGACGAGGTCGAGCAGGTTGCCGTAATCGACCGTCATCAGGATGTCGGCCGGCGACTTCGCACCCTCGGCGGCAACGCGCTCGGTGAGGCCGGCATTGACGAAGATCGGCTTCACCTCGATGCCCGTCTTCTTGGTGAATGCGTCGAAGAGCGGTTTGATCAGTCCGGGTTCCCGCGTCGTATAGACGTTCACAACTTCCGCGGCGGCGGCCGGGACGGCCGAGACCAGCGTCGCGGCGAGGAGCGCGGCAAGGCCGCCGAGGCTCGCGGGGCGGGTCGGGCGAGCGGTCATTTTCGATCTCCGGACTGGATGCGCGCAGGCGGGACGCTCGCGCGCCGGATGACTGCACCCTTAAGGAGGGGGGACTCGTCCGTCAATCAATTCACGAGTGATTTCAATAGCTTATAATTAGAGTAATTCGAAAAGGAGTGATTTCCGCCTCTGTTCCGGCCGCTCCGGCGGCGGCTGCGGCCCTGTGTCACGGAGAGCCGCCGGGCGCCTATCCCGATCGCGGATATGCACCGTCCTCGGGCGGCGGCGCGATCAGTGCGCCGGACCGAGGGTGCGGGTGGCCAGGCGCGGCAGCATGAAACGGAAAGCGACGCTGCGGGCGCTCTGGAACAGGGCCAGCGCCGTCCACAGGCCGTGATTGCCGAACAGCGGCTGCAGCACTGCCCAGGCGGCGAAATAGGCGAGCAGCGACAGCAGCATGAGGTTGCGCATCTCGCGCGACCAGGTGGCGCCGATATAGACGCCGTCCATCTGGAAGGCGACGACGCCGATCAGCGGCAGGAGGACCACGTAAGGAAGGAAGGCGTCGGCGAGCGCCGCCACCGTCTCGGTCGGGGCGGCGAGCGCGATCACCCAGGGGCCGGCGAGCAGGAAAACGAGCGAGACGATACCGGCAAGGATCACCCCCCAAAGCGTCGTTAGGCCGATGATGCGGTCGAAGGCCGGCCGCCAGCGGGCGCCGACCGCCCGGCCGGCGAGCTGCTCGGCGGCGGTGGCGATGCCGTCGAGGAAGGCGACACCGAAGAAGTAGAGGCGCAGGAGGATGGTGTTGGCGGCGAGGACGTCGATGCCGAGCGTGCCGCTCTGGCGGGTGAAGAAGGAGATGCCGATCAGGAGCGCGAAGGAGCGGATCATCATGTCGCCGTTGACGGCGAACATGCGGCGCAGCGCGGCCGGGCCGGGCAGCCGCCAGAGGCCGGGCTCGGTGAGGGCGACGACGATGGCGAGCCCGACCGCGGCGGTCACCGCCTCGGCCGCGAGGCTCGCGAGCGCGAGGCCGGCGACGCCCCAGCCGAGGCCGAGCACCCACCAGAGGCTGAGAGCGAGGTGCAGCCCGTTCAGCAGCGCCTGCAGCGCCATAGCGGTGAAGGCGCGGCCGAGACCGATGATCCAGCCGAAGATGACGAAGTTCAGCAGCACGGCCGGCGCCGACCACACCCGCCAGCCGAAATAGACGAGGGCCGCGTCCGCGACCGGCCCCTCGGCGCCGAGGGCCGCGAGACCTAGCATGCCGATCGGCACCTGCAGCAAAAGGATGGCGAGGCCGCAGGCGAGGGCGACGAGGAGGGCGCCGAGCAGCATGCTCTGCTGCTCGACGCGATCGCCGGCGCCGACCGACTGCGCAGTGAAGCCGGTCGTGGCGCCGCGCAGGAAATTCAGCGTCATGAAGACGACGTCGAAGATGACCGCGGCGAGCGCGACGCCGCCGACCAGCGCCTCCTCGCCGAGCTGGCCGATGACGCCCATCGCAACGAGCCCGACGAGCGGCGTCGACAGGTAGGCGACCATCATCGGCAGCGCGATGCCGAGCACGTCGCGGTGCCCGACCTCGAAGGGCCGTGCGGCGCCCGCCACCGAGGTCGCCATCGGCCCGACTCACTCCTTGCGGTGCGGCTCGCCGAGCGTGTGCATCAGCCGATTGGCCCAGCCGAAGATCGCCACCGAGTGGATGAGGTCGAGGATCTCGAGATCGGTCAGGCCGACCTCGCGCAAATGGTTGAGATGGTAGGGACCGACATTGCCGGGATCGGAAGTGAGGTCGACGGCGAAGTTGAACATCGCCTGCTCGCGCGGCGGCAGGTCGGCCGCCGTCTCGCGGGCGTAGATCTCCTCCACGACGTCCGGCTTCTTCTCGAGCTGGATGTAGCGGGCCGCGTGCACCGCCGCGCAGAAGATGCAGCGGTTGACAACGGAGGCGCCGAGCGCGCCGAGCTCGCGCCCGCCGCGCGAGAGGCCGCCGGGGCTGTACATGATGTCGTTGAACAGCGGGGTGCGCTCGCGCAGCGTCTCGGGCTCGTGCGCCAGCACCAGGACATAGGCGGAGATGCCGGTGTTGGACGGCGTCGTCTGCAGCGCGTCGAGCTGGGCCGGCGTCGCCGAGGCGAGGTCGACCGGCGTCACATGCGGGCGCCAGCCGAGCGCCTCGGTGGTGAATTCGTGGACGGCGTCGGACATCTCAGTGATCCCGCAGCATTTTCAGGCCGGCGACGACCAGGATCTGGTAGTTCACGTAAGCGATGATCCCGGCGAGCGTGACGATGTCGCGATCGTCGAGCCCAGCCGCCTGCAGCGCCTCGATGTCGGCCCGCGTCGCCTGCTTCGGCGACAGCGTCACGAGGTCGACATGGCGCAGGATCGCGGCGGTCCGGCCCGCCTCCGCCGGCCGCCAGCCGGGATCGGCGATCTTCGTCTCCGCCTCCCCGGGCGCTTCGGCGGCGAGCGCGCCGCGATAATGCGCGGCGAGCTCGGCGCACTTCCACAGGCCGGCCAAGCGGGCGGCGAGGGCCGCGCGCATGGCGTAAGAGAAGTTTCCGGGCTCCTGCGGGCGAAGTGCGGCGGCGTAGCTCGTCTGGGTGAGGCGCTTCAGCGTCGGGCGCTGATCGCGCAGCTCGGCGGTCGCCGGCGAGCGCTCGAGGCCCAGCACCGCGTCGATCACGTCGGGCTCGGGCGGCGTCATCACCTGATCCATCACTTCGCCGACAGCGCCTCGTCGAGGAAGCTCAGCCGATCCTGCCCCCAGTAGAGGACGTCCTCGTAGATCCAGGTCGGGGTGCCGAAGACGCCGCGCCGCTTGGCCTCCTCGTGGCTGTCGAGCCATGCCTGCATGATCTCCGGCTCGTCCTCCATCGCCTGCAGCTTCGCACCGTCGAGGCCGAGCCCGTCGGCGATCGCGATGCGGACCTCGGGCACGGTGACGTCCTTCTCCTCGCTCCACAGGGCGCGCAGCAGCGCGTGGCTGAGCTCGAGCGCCGGCAGCCCCTCGCGGTCGGCTGCGATCACCATGCGGGCCGAGAACTCGTTGTTGGTCGGATAGTATTTCGGCTTCAGCACCAGCGGCATGTTCAGGCGCTTGCGCCAGCGGTCGAGCTCGACGGCGTGATAATCCTGCCGCGGCTGCGGCCGCGTGCGCAGCGGCACGCCGCCATTGTCGGGGACGATGCGCGTCGGCCGGACCACGACGTCGAGATCGTGCTTCTCGATCAGCGCCTTGAACTGCGGCCAGCCGAGATAGGCCCAGGGCGAGGAGAGAGCGTGATAGTAGTAGACGGTCTTCTTCGGCATCGCTGGTCTCAGGCGCTCTTCTGCTGCGGGACGACGGCGTCGGCGTCGGTCCATTCCGAGCCGTCGAGCTCGGGCTTGCTGTAAGCCAGGAGACCTTGCCAGTGATAGTCGACGTCGCGCTCGAACAGCGCGCCGGCGACGCCGCGGGCGAGCCAGAGCGCGCCCTCGCTGATGGCCGGGATGTCGCCGCTGACCTTGCCGAGGCTCATCGTCGCCCCGTAGTTGAAGCAGTGGATGTCGGCGAGCCACGGCGCCGTTCCCGGCACCTTTTCGGTGAAGGCGAAGTCCTCGGCGAGCCAGGGGAAGCGGCCGAGGGCGCGGTTGGCCTCCGCGGGCGGCGGCGTGTAGCGGTCCTCCCAGCAGGCGATGGCATCGCGATAGTCGCCGAGCTCCGCGCGGCTCCTCGGATCGACGTCGAAGCCGGTCCCGAGGATGACGAAGTCGGTGCGGAACACCCGGCCGTGCACCGTGGTGATGACGACCTCGCCGTTCTCCTCGCGTATCGAGCCGATGCCGCAGTCGAAGTGGAAATAGGCGTTGGGATGGCGGCTGACGCGCAGGGTCGAGTTGTGCGGCGCCGGCGTCTGCTGCTTGGTCGCATAGTCCATCAGCCGCCAGCGCCATTCGGGAGCGACGCGCGGGAAGCCGGCGGTGACGCCGTAGGAGCCGATGCCCATCAGCTTGTTGACGGTCGGCATCTCCTTGCGGCGGGCGAGCAGCCGCACCTCGGCCGCGCCCGCCTCGAGCGCCTCGGCGGCGTTGTCGACCGCCGAGGCGCCGACGCCGATGACGACGACGCGTTTGCCGCGCAGCCGCTCGCCGTCGATCGTGTCGGACGAGTGCGCCCAGAGCCGGTGCCGCTCGATCGGCGCCACGAAGTCGGGGATGGTCGGCGCCGCGAGCCCCTCGCGGCCCATCGCCATCACCACTTTTCGAGTGAGGATGTTGCCGCCGCCGGCGACCACGAGCTCGATCAGCCCGTCGGCGCGGGGCAGGATCCGCTCGACATGCGTGTCGTTCTCGATCGGGATGTCCAGCACCTCGCGGTACCATCTGAGGTAGTCCATCCACATGGTGCGCGGGATGCGGTAGAGGTCCTCCCAGGCTCTCTCGCCGAAGCGGGCCGTAAACCAGGCCCGGAAGGTGAGCGAGGCCATGCCGAGCGCCGGGCCGAGCAACTGCTTCGGCGAGCGCAGCGTCTCCATGCGCGCATAGGTGACCCAGGGCCCCTCCTCGCCGCGTGGCGAGCGGTCAATGATGCGCATGTTGCCGATACCGGCGCGCCGCAGCGCGAACCAGGCGACCATGCCGCACATGCCGCCGCCGATGACGACGACATCGCTGACCGGCCGCCCGTCCGGCGAGGGAATCGGCTTCGACCAGTTCGGCGGCGGATAGTTCAAGCATTCGAGGTCGTAGCGGACGCGCCGGTCGAGCGCCTCGGGCGCCTCCTCGGTCTGACGGATCATTGTCGGTGCCTGTCCCTTCAAAGCCTGTCCTCCGCCGACGCCGACGCGCCGGCCTCGCTCACCCGCCGACGACGGGCCGTCGCCTGCTCAATCGGCCAGAACCACCGCATCCTCGCGGCGCCAGCCGACGAACACCTCGTCGCCGCTGATGCGCGCGAGCGCCTTCGGGTCGAGCGCCGCGGTGATGGGCTGGCGCCCCGGAAACTCGATCTCGAGCATCGTGTGGCTGCCCTTGAAGATGCGGTTGCCGATGCGTCCGCGCACCGCGAACCCCTCGGCCGGCTCCTCGGGCAGGCAATAGATCGCCTCGGGCCGCACGGCGACGGCGACGCGGCTGCCAGCGGCGGGGCGCTGGCCGTTGCTGTTCGCCTGGATGACGTCGCCGCTCCAGCGGATCGCCGTCGTGTCGCCTTCACGCGCCAGCGTCTCGCCCTCGATGAGGTTGCTGCGGCCGATGAAATTGGCCACGAAGCGGCTGCGCGGGCGCGAATAGAGCGTGTGCGGATCGCCCATCTGCTCGATGCGGCCGCTGTTCATCACCACGACGACGTCGGACATGGTGAGCGCCTCCTCCTGGTCGTGCGTGACGAACATGAAGGTCTTGCCGGTGCGCTTCTGGATGTCCTTCAGCTCGATCTGCATCTGCTCGCGCAGGTTGGCGTCGAGCGCGCTCAGCGGCTCGTCGAGCAGGAGCACGTTCGGATCGGGGGCGAGCGCGCGCATCAGCGCGACGCGCTGGCGCTGGCCGCCGGAAAGCTGCGCCGGCATCCGGTCGCCGTAGTCGACGAGCTGCACGAGCGACAGCAGCTCCATCGTACGGGCGTGGATCTCGGGCGAGGCGAGGCCTTTCAGCTCGAGCCCGAAGGCGATGTTGCGCCTGACGCTGAGATGCGGGAACAGCGCGTAGTCCTGGAAGACGATGTTGACGTTGCGCTTGTTGGGCGGCAGGCGCGTGATGTCGCGGCCGTCGAGCCAGATCGTCCCCGAGGTCGGGGTCTCGAAGCCGCCGAGCAGGCGAAGCGTCGTCGACTTGCCGCAGCCGGACGGGCCGAGCAGCGTGACGAACTGGCCGGCCTCGACCGTGAGGTCGAGATCGTCGAGCGCGAGTACCTGCCCGTAGCTCTTGCTGACGTTGCGAAAGTGGACGACGGGGGGCATCGGTCAGGCCCTCAAACGGCGCATGAAGTGCTCCGCCCAGAGGCCGACGGCGGCCGTCACGACGAGCACGATGGTGGCGATGGCGTTGACCTCGGGCGACATGCCGCCCTGGATCTTGGCGAAGATCAGCATCGGCAGCGTCGCCTGGTAGCCGCCGAGGAAGAAGGTGCGGACGAAATCGTCGATGCTGGTCAGCACGCAGAAGATCGCGCCGCCGGCGAGAGCGGGGGCGAGGAAAGGCACAGTGACACGCAGGAAGGCGACGAAGCTGTCGGCGCCGAGGTCGCGCGCGGCATCGATCAGGCTCGCCGGCATCGACCGCAGCCGCGTCAGCACCATGACGACGACGAACGGCACCGCGTGCACGGTATGGCCGAGGATGATGGCGCCGGTGCCGGTCGGGATGTCGAGCTCGCGGATGAAGATGCGCAGCGAGATGGCGTTGATCAGCCCCGGCACCACCGCCGGCAGGCAGGCGAGCGCGAAGATGACCGCCCGTCCGCGCACGCCGTCGGCGGCGATCAAGAGCGCCGTCCAGACGCCGATGACGATCGCGAACACCGTCACCAGCGTGGCGATGAAGAGCGAGTAGCCGACGGCGCCGAGGAACTGCCGGTCCTGCAGGACCTTCCCGTACCAGTCGAGCGTCCAGGTGCTGATCGGGAAGGCGATGAAATTGGCGTCCTTGAAGCTGATCGCCATCATCAGCGAGAGCGGCAACAGGAGATAGATGACGAACAGCCAGTAGGAGGCCGACAGCGCCGTGCGCGGCAGATCGTTGAAGTAGCGGCTCACGGGCGCCTCACATCAGCCGGACGGAACGGCCGCCGGCGACCCGCATGAACAGGCCGACGGTCGACAGCGAGACGATCAGCATGAGGATCGAGAAGGCGGCGCCGGGCGGCCACTTGTCGCTCGAGCCGTGGAACAGGCTGGCGATGATCTCGGGGAAGATGACCGTGTCGGGGCCGCCGAGCAGCAACGGCGCGGAGAACACGCCGATCGAGATCAGGTAGACGAGGCTGCAGCCGGAGACGACGCCGTCCTTCGACAGCGGCAGGATGACCCGGCGGAAGCGCTGGAAGGGACCCGCGCCAAGATCGGCGGCGGCGTCGATAAGCTGCTGCGGGATCTTCTCGATCGCCGAATAGAGCGGCAGCAGCATGTAGAGCGCGAGCAGGTAGACGACGCCGAAGCTCAGCGAGAAATAGGTGTAGAGCATCGGGATCGGCCGGTCGATGAAGCCGAGCTCGCGCAAGAGGACGTTTACGGCGCCGCGGTTGGCGAGCAGCATGATGACCGAGAACACGCGGATGATCTCGCCGGCCCAGAACGGCACCAGCAGCAAGAGCAGGGCGCGCGTGCGATTGGCGGGCCGGATCACCTTGGCGACGTAGTAGGCGACCGGATAGACGACGACGAGCGTCACCGCCGTCACCCCGGCGGCGAAGATCAGGCTGCGCACGAAGGGCAAAAAGTAGAGCGGCTCCTGGAAGAACAGCCGGTAGTTGAACAGCGTCCACTCCGCGCCCTCGGCCGGCGGCGGGTAGACGCGCATGAAGCTGATGCGGCCCATCTGATAGATCGGGCCGATGTGCAGCATGACGATCCAGGCCAGCGGCAGCACGATCAGCAGCACGAGCCGCGCCCGGGCGCTGTTGGCGACGAGGCCGATCGTCCAGGCATAGGCGGGCGAGCGAACCGCACGGCCGATCCAGCCGGAATAGCCCGGCCCGGCGTCGCCCGCAGGGACACGCACGTCGGTGATGCTGCTCTCGGCCATCGGGTCGATGCGATCCTGTTCTCGCGGAGGCCGGTCGGCCGGCCTCCGCTCTGGTGTAGCGGCGAAAGAGGGCCGCGTCAGGCGGCCTTCACCTCGGCCGTCGCCTTATCGATCATGTCGTTCTTCATCTTTCGGTTGAGCGGGCTGAAGAACTGGATCCGCTCGATCTGCTCCTGCGGCAGCGCGAGGGCGGCGCGCTCCTTGGCCGTCAAGACCTTATCGACGCCGTCGAAGGCCGAGGCGAAGCCGGACTGCCGCGTCATCGCCGCGCCGATCTCCGGCGACGACAGGATGGCGTCGAGGAAGGTGTAGGCGGCATCGGCGTTCGGGGCGTTGTTGACGACGTTGAAGGAGTAGAGGAAGCCGAAGGTGCCCTCCTTGGGGATCGACAGCTCGATCGGGTGGCCGTCCATGATCAGCTTGGCGGCCGGGCCCGACCAGGCCTGGGCGATGTGGATGTCCTCGTTGAGGAACATCTGCTGCACCTCGGAGCCGGCGTCGTAATACTTGCGGACCTTGTCCTTGTTGGCGATCAGCAGGTCGCGCGCCTGGTTGGTCGCCTTCTGCGCCACCTCGGGCTTGTCGCCATAGGTGACGAAGTCGCCGTCATTGCCCTGGTAGCGCATCACGACGGCGAGGAAGTCGGAGATGATGTACGACGTCAGCCGCTTGAAGCCGTCGTCGAACATGTAGCCCCAGGTGTCCGTCGGCTTGGTGTACTGGGTGTTCCGGGCCATTCCCTCGAAGCCGGCGAGCAGCGGCACGCCGTAGACGACGCCCTCGGCGGTGAGCTGCGGCGCACCCTTGTAGGCGCTGGCGAGCTTGTTGAAGTTCTTGATGCGGGCGGTGTCGAGCGGCGCGAGCAGCTTGGAGCCGAGGAACTGCGAGAGCCGGTGGCCGGTGACGGTGACGATATCGGTCGTCGGCTTGCCGCCCTCGGCCGCCAGCAGGTTGTACTGCTTGCCCTGGTCGTCGGTGAGGCGGACGCGGACCTCGATGCCGGTGTCCTTCTGGAACTGGTCGATGAAGGACTGCGGCACGAACTTGTCGTAGGTAGTGACGTTGACGACCTTGGCCTGAGCGCGCGCCGGCCGGATGATCGAAGGGGCGGCGACGAGGCCCGCGCCGGCGGCGATCAGCTTGAGGGTCGAGCGGCGATTGGCGTCGAATGCGGTCATATCGTTCCTCTTGTCGCTATGGTCATCCGGTTGCACTCGGCCGCGGACCGCGGCGAGGCCGGCTCAATGCATGGGCGGGGCCGAGCCGTCTCCCTGCGCTCGTTCCGCCCCGCGCGAATGGGACCGGTAATCGGGCTCGGAGGCAAGCGAGAGTTCGATCGCCGCATCGGCGTGCAGCAGCGTCGAGTCGAATGTCGGCATGTCGAAGTCGTCGGCATCGACCAGCAGCCCGATCTCCGTGCAGCCCAGAATCAGGCTGTCGGCGCCCGCTGCCTTACCCTTGGCGACGATGTCGAGGTAGCGCTGTTTGGAGGACGCCTCGACGAGGCCGCAGCACAGCTCGCCGAAGATGATGTCGTGCACGTCCCTGCGGTCGGCGGCGTCGGGAACCAGCACCTCGAGGCCGAACCGCTCCTGCATGCGCCGCCGGTAGAACTCCTTCTCCATCGTATAGAGGGTGGCGAGCAGCAGCGGCCGCCGGCAGCCCGCGGCGCGGACCGCCGCTGCGGTGACATCGGCGATATGCAGAAGAGGGACACCCACCGCCGACTGCACGGCATCGGCCATGAGGTGCATGGTGTTGGTGCAGATCAGGATCATCTCGGCGCCGGCCTGCTCGAGGTCGCGCGCCGCCTTGCTCAGCGTCCCCGCCGCGTCGTCCCAGGCGCCGCGCTTCTGGAGCGCCACGATCTCCTCGAAGTTCACCGAACGGAGCACGAGATCGGCCGAATTGAGGCCGCCGAGAGTGTCGCGAACCTGCTCGTTGAGCCGTCGGTAATAGATCGCCGTGCTCTCCCAGCTCATGCCGCCGATCAGACCAATGCGCTTCATTGCCGAACCGTCCCCGCGACCCTGCGCTCCTGAGCATAGAGGCAGCGGGGCGTCATCCGATTGCGGATTTTCTTCCATTCGGGCCGTAATGAGCAATTCCATCCTAGATAATAGCTAGTTTGTAGAATGAGTTCGCTCGGTAGACCGCATGAGTAAAATCTAGTCCTTCGGTGCCTGCTTTATAGTCGATCCAGACTATACGCTGCCACCCCCAGCCCAAAGCATTCTTGTGGCGGCGGCGTCCGGCAGGGGCGAGCCGGGTGCGGCGAGGCTTCCGACCCGACCGTTCCCACCCGGGAGACTTGCCGTGCGACGCGCCGATGTCTACGAGCGGCATGCCGGCCGGCCTCGGCCTTTCGCCCGATATGCGCTCGGCAGCCCGGCTCGATGGCGGAAGGACACGCAATGCGCATCACCATACTCGGGGCCGGCTCGATCGCCTTCGGCACGGCGGCTTATCTCGCCGCCCAGGGACACGAGCCGATGCTCTGGTCGCCGTCGGGCACCCGCACGAAGGCTCTGGCGGCGGGCGAGCCGCTGAAGGCGACCGGGGCGCTTTCGTTCGAGGGACCGGTTCGGACCACGGCGGACGTCGAGGAGGCGGTCGGTCATGGCGAGGTCCTGCTGCTCGCCATGCCCGGCAACGGCCACCGCGCGGCATTCGATGCGGTCGCGCCGCATATGCGCCCCGGCCAGCCGGTGATCGTCAGCTCGCACTCCTCGTTCGGCGCCCTCTATCTGTCGCGCCTGCTCGTCGCGCGAGGCGTCGCGGCACCGATCGCCGTCTGGGGCACGACGCTGCTGACGGCCCGCGTGCAGGGGCCGTCCTCGGTGCTGGTCAACACGGTGCGGCAGAAGATCGACGTCGCCACCCTGCCGCAGGATCGCATCGCCGAGGGCGCGGCGCTGTGCACGACCCTGTTCGGCGACCGCTTCGTGCAGCGCGACGGGCTGCTCGCCATCGCGCTGTCGAACCTCAACCCGCAGAACCATCTCGGCATCGCGCTGCTCAACCTCACCCGCATGGAGAAGGGCGAGACCTGGGGGCAGGGCGACCACGTGACGCCGGCCGTCGGCCGCGTCATCGAGGCGCTCGACGCCGAGCGGCTCGCGATCGCCGAGCGCTTCGGCCTGCCGGTTCGAACGGTGCGCGAGCATTTCTCGCTCTCGTTCCACGTGCCGATGGCGAGCGTGTCGGAGATGAACCAGCAGATGCATGCCGAGGGTCGCGGCGGCTTCGGCCCGAAAACCTTCGACAGCCGCTATGTCTTCGAGGACGTGCCGTTCGGCCTCGTTCCGACGGCGCTGCTCGGCCGCCTCGCCGGCCGGCCGGCCGCGCTGCACGAGGCCGGCATCGCGATCATGTCCGCCGCCGCCGGGCGCGATCTGTCGCGCGACAACGACCTCTTGCCGATGCTGGGGCTCGACGCCCTCGACGCCGACGCGCTCGTGGAGCTGTGCAGGAAAGGCTACTGAACGCGGCGACGGACCGGCGCTCAGGTCTCCTCGATCACCGTCGCCGGCTGCGGCGGGCCGCGATTGGCCAGCACCGCGCCGCCGATGATCAGCACCGCGCCGGCGAAAACGACCGGCGACGGCGTCTCCGAGAAGAACACCCAGCCGAGCAGAACCGCCCACAGGAACGAGGTGTATTCGAGCGCCCCGAGCCGCCCGGCCTCGGCGCGCTTGTAGCCCCACGCCATGGCGAGGTGGCCGACCGTGCCGAACAGGCCGGCGGCAATCGCCATGAGCGCCTCGGTGCCGGTCGGCATCTTCGCCGCGACGACGCCGACCGGCGTCAGCAGCGCGAAGGCGAAGACGTTCTGCAGCGCGACGATGGTGAGGATCGGGTCCTTGCCGGTCTGCTTGCGCAGCAGCACCATGGCGAAGGCGTAGCAGACGGCCGAGCCGAGCGCCGCCAGCACGCCGTCGAGGGCGCCGAACTCCGGCCCGGCGCCTGCGACCCGGCTGCTGAGGATGACGAGCACGCCGGCGAAGCCCAGCGCCAGGGCGGCGACGACGTTGCCGCGCACGCGCTCGCCGAGCAGCAGGCGCCCGAACACGACCATGAAGATCGGCGCCGTGAAGGTGAGCGCGATCGCCTCGGCGAACGGCAGCCGCCAGAGCGCGTAGAAGAAGCAGAGCGCGGTGCAGACGACGACGATCGAGCGCAGAAAATTCTGCCGGATCGAGATCCGGCTTGGCCAGCCGCCGCGGAGAGCGAGGAAGATCACGGCAGCCCAGGTCGCGCCCGAGGCGTAGCGCAGATACACCGCCGACCAGGGCCCGTGCGACTCCGCCAGTGCCTTGACGAAGGTGTCCAGCACGCAAAGGAGAGCGATGCCGAACGCCACCATGGCGGCCGGCTTCCAGCCGCTGTCATTGGTCACGACGAGATGCCGATCGCTTTCGCGTAGGGATATTCGAGGCTGGCGGAGGCGTCGTGCAGGGCGCGCACGCCGGGCTGGCGGATGAAGCCCTGGCGCTCGTAGAAGCGGTGCCCCTGCACGAAGCGCGTATCCGTCCACAGGCGGAGCGTGTGCGCGTCGTGCTCGCGCGCGAACGCCTCGCCGAGCTCGAGCAGCCGGCCGGCGACGCCGCGGCCGCGATGGCGCGACGACAGGTAGACCTTGTGCAGCTCCATCACGCCGGGGTCGTAGGTGGCGGCGATGGCGAGCGAGCCGATGAGAAGGCCGGCCCGCTCGACCACCCACATGGCGCCGCCGCGGCCGGCATAATGGTCGGCGACCGCGGCGAGCTCGGGAAACTCGGCGGGCGCGTAGACGCAGCCCGGATACTCGGCGAACACGCCGGCTATCAGGCGGCCGATCGCCGGTCCGTCGGCATTGACGGCGGACCGGATGGACGGGCCGGGTTGAGATGCGCTGGTCATAGGGTGGGATCGCGGAGATGCCGGCCGCCTTCTCTCACGCCGGCCGAGTTCCGGCAAGCCGCCGCTGACATCACCGTGCGCGTGCCGTTCCGGCCGCCGATCTCGGACTCGTGACTACAAGACGGCCACGGAAGGCACCAAAGTCGCGGCAGGGGCGAGGAGCTGACGCAACCAGCATCTCAACGGAGGGCATTAAGTTGCGATTAACCCTGACAAATCCTAGCCGCGGCGCGTTCATACTTCGGTTGCCCTGTTCGGGGAACCTAGAGCCATCCCGTGGCTTTCCTCCCCCACGTCGCACGATCCCTGTTCGGAGTATCTCCATGCCGCGCGCTTTCGCCTTGAAGCTCGCCGCGGTCGGCGTTCTGGTGGCTTCGTCCGCCGTCGCCGGCCCCGTCGCGCCGCCCAGCTTCCAGCAGACCCCGACCGTGATCGGCGCACCGCCCGAGGCGGCGCAGGTCGAGTCCCGCTCCAACATGGGTGGCGGCTTCCTGCAGGTGCTGTTCGAGCGGCGTGACAGCCACTACATCCCGGCGCCGCCGGCGCCGCGCTACTATCGGCCATCGACCCCGACCTATCGGGCTCCGGCCGCGACGTACTACCGGCCGGCGCCGACCTATTACCGGCCGGCCAGCCCCAGCTACTATGCGCCGGCGCCTCGCTATGCACGGCCGGCGCCGGTGGTGATCGCGCCCAGCGACGACGCTCCCTATCAGCACTACTATGTGCCGCCGCGCGTCGAGCGGCCGACTTATGTGCCGCGGGCGAGCTATCCGAGCCCGGCGCAGAAGCAGCCGGATGCGCGCTTCCAGAAGACGGTCGTCCCCTATGACGGCAAGGAGGAGCCGGGCACCGTCGTCATCGATACGGCGACCCGCTACCTCTATCTCGTCCAGGATGACGGCACCGCGCTCCGCTACGGCGTCGGCGTCGGCCGGCCGGGCTTCGACTGGAAGGGCACGCACAGCGTCACCGCCAAGCGCGAGTGGCCGGAATGGCATCCGCCGGCGGAGATGCGCGCGCGCCAGCCGCACCTGCCGGTGAAGATGGAAGGCGGCCCCGACAACCCGCTCGGCGCGCGTGCGCTCTATCTCGGCTCGACGCTCTACCGCATCCACGGCTCCAACGAGCCGCACACGATCGGCCAGGCGGTGTCGTCGGGCTGCTTCCGGATGACCAATGACGACGTCGTCGACCTCTACGAGCGCGTCCCCGTCGGCGCCAAGGTGGTGGTGCTCTGACGCATCCCGAGTAGTGGCGGTGGCACCTGCGCCCGGGTGCATGCCGCGATCGAAGCCCCGGCCGTGCGAGACCCGCGGCCGGGGTTTTCTTTTGCCCGCTCAGCGGGCTGAGAAAATGACCGGCGCGGCGATCGTGAAGGAGGCCTGGGGCAGGCTTTCGGGAGCGGCCGGAAAGCCGCCCTGCCGCACCATCGCGAGGGCGGTCTGGTCGAGTACCGAATTGCCCGCGCTGCGGGCGAGGGAGGCGGCGAGCACGCGACCGCTTCGGTGGATGGTGAAACGCACGGTCGCGGTGCCGCGCGCGCCCTGCGCGCCGGCCGGATAAGTTTTGCGCCGGTCGAGCGTCGCGCGCACCTGCGACAAATAGCGGCCGAGCGCCGACGGGTCGGGCTTGCCGCCGGCGCTGCCGGCGGATGGCGCTGCGGCTTGCGG
>JAEZCD010000202.1 GCA_023430145.1 Pseudomonadota bacterium | reverse complement strand
GCTCGGCCTCGAGCACGCGGGCCGCGAGGCTCGCGGGCGTGTCGTCGCCGAGCACCGGCACCGCCGCCTGGGCGATGATCGGCCCGGCGTCGAGCTCGGGCGAGACGAAGTGCACCGTGCAGCCGTGAATGCGCACGCCGGCGGCGAGCGCCTGCTCGTGCGTGTCGAGGCCCCGGAAGGACGGCAGCAGCGAGGGGTGGATGTTGAGCGCCCGGCCGTGCCAGCGGAGCGTGAAGGCGCGGCTGAGGACGCGCATGAAGCCGGCCAGGCACAGAAGGTCGGGCGCGAACTCGGCGAGCGCGGCCTCGATGCCGCTCTCGAAGGCCGCCCGGTCCGAGTAGCCGGCGCGATCGACGGCGATCGTCGGGATGCCGGCGGCGGCGGCGAGGGGCAGGCCGCCGGCATCGGGCCGATCGGCGATGACGCCGACGATCTCGGCCGGATAGGCTTCCTCGCCGGCGGCGCGGATGAGCGCCTGCATGTTGCTGCCGCGGCCGGAGATCAGGATGGCGACGCGGCGCCGGGTGCTCATGCGGCGCGCGGCTCCAGCGGCAGGTCCCCCGAAAAGCCGACCGGAGGCCCGCCGGCGACGATCTCGCCGAGCCGAAAGACCTCGATGCCGCGGCTCCGGATCACGCTCGCGACCGCCTCGGCACGGTCCGGCCTCACGACGACCGCCATGCCGACGCCGCAGTTGAAGGTGCGCAGCATCTCCTCGGCGGCGATGCGACCGGCCTCGGCGAGCCAGCCGAACACGCGCTGTGGCGGGATGGCGGACAGGTCGATCGCCGCGCCGAGCCCTTCCGGTAGCACGCGCGGCAGATTGTCGGGCAGGCCGCCGCCGGTGATGTGCGCCAACGCCCTGATGCCGCCCGCCTCGCGAATCGCCGCCAGCAGAGGCGCGACATAGATGCGGGTCGGCTCCAGCAGCGCGGCGCCGATCGTGCGGCCGGGCGCGAACGGCGCGTCGTCGTCGTAGGAGCGGCCGCTCGCCTCGACGACCCGCCGCACCAGCGAGAAGCCGTTCGAGTGCAGTCCCGAGGAGGCGAGCCCGAGGATGGTGTCGCCGGCCGCGACCTCGCGCGGCAGGAGCTCGCCGCGCTCGACCGCGCCGACTGCGAAACCGGCGAGGTCGTAGTCGCCGCCGGCATAGATGCCGGGCATCTCCGCCGTCTCGCCGCCGACGAGCGCGCAGCCGGCCTCGCGGCAGCCTTTGGCGATGCCGCCGACGATGGTCGCGGCGGTTTCCACCGAGAGCCGCCCGGTGGCGAGATAGTCGAGGAAGAACAAGGGCTCGGCGCCCTGAACGACGAGGTCGTTGACCGACATGGCGACGAGGTCGATGCCGATCGTGTCGTGGATGCCGGTGGCGATGGCGATCTTCAGCTTGGTGCCGACGCCGTCCGTCGCGGCGACCAGCAGCGGATCGCGGAAGCCGGTGCGAGCGAGGTCGAAGACGCCGCCGAAGCCGCCGATCTCGGCATCCGCGCCGGCGCGACGCGTCGAGCGCACCATGGCCTTGATGGCGCCGACGAGGGCATTGCCGGCGTCGATATCGACTCCGGCGCCGCGATAGGTCATGCCCGGTCGGGCCGCGTCCGCCATGCGCTTCTCCTGGGAACGGTGGTTGGTTAGCGGCTCGCCCGGGCGCGCGCAACGGCCGCCGTTTTTCTTTGCACCGGCCTGCCGTAGACTCGGGCCCCATCCGGCCGACCTCGAGGAAGAATCGCCGGCCGAGGACCCGCAGTGAATCTCCCCAACCTCCTGACCATCGCCCGCATCCTGCTCGTGCCGGTCGTCGTCTGGCTGCTGATGAGCGGCCTCTACATGGCCGCGTTCTGGCTGTTCGTGCTGGCCGGCGTCACCGACGGCGTCGACGGCTATCTCGCCCGCCGCTGGAACCAGCGGACCCTGCTCGGCTCCTACCTCGACCCGCTCGCCGACAAGGCGCTGCTCGTCTCGATCTACGTCACGCTCGGCTTCGTCGGCGAGCTGCCGCGGTGGCTCGTGATCGCGGTCGTCTTCCGCGACCTGCTCATCGTCGGCGCCTTCATGCTGTCCTGGATCATCGGCCGGCCGATGCAGGTCGCGCCGCTCTTCGTCAGCAAGGCGAACACGGCGGCGCAGATCGTCTTCGCCGCCATCGTGCTCGGCGCCAAGGGCTATGCGCTCGACCTCGCCGGTCTCGAGCAGGCCTTCGGCATCGTCGTCGCCGCCTTGACGGTTCTCTCCACGGCTGCCTATCTCGCAGCGTGGATGCGGCACATGACGCGGCCCGAACCGGTCTCCTGAAGGCGGCGAGAAGTCGAGGCAGGGGGTGACGCTTCAGAGGCAACTGCTCTTCTGGCTGGCGGCGCTGGCCGTGTTCGTGCTGGCGCTCGTGCTGCTGAGCGGCGTGCTCTTGCCGTTCGTGGTCGGCATGGCGATCGCCTATTTCCTCGACCCGGTCGCCGACCGGCTGCAGCGGCTCGGCTTCTCGCGCCTCGCCGCGACGATCGTCATCTTGCTCGCCTTCGTCCTCGTGCTCGTCACCGCCGGCTCGCTCTTCATGCCGGTCCTGATCGAGCAGTTCGCCAATTTCGTCCAGGCCGCGCCGCGCATCGTGCAGGGCCTCGAGGACCGCGTGCCGCCCTGGCTCGGCGATTGGATCCGCACCTCGATCGGCGCCGACGAGGAGGGCCGCAGCACGCTCGGCCAGCTCGTCGCCCAGGGCGCCACCTGGCTCGGCACCGTGCTCGGCCAGATCTGGTCGAGCGGCCAGTCGCTGATCGGCGTTCTCGGGCTCGTCTTCCTGGCGCCCGTCGTCGCCTTCTACATGCTGCTCGACTGGGACCGGATGGTCGATACCGTCGACAGCTGGATCCCCGTCCACCAGCGCGACACCGTCCGGGGGCTGGCGCGCGACATCGACGCCGCCGTCTCCGGCTTCGTCCGCGGCCAGGCGCTGCTCTGCCTGCTGCTCGGGACGTTCTACGCCCTCGGCCTCACCCTCGTCGGCCTCGATTTCGGCCTGCTGATCGGGCTGACGGCGGGCATCCTCAGCTTCATCCCCTTCGTCGGCTCGCTGACCGGCTTCGTCCTGTCGGTGGGCGTCGCCCTCGTGCAGTTCTGGGGGGAGTGGCTGATGATCGGCGCCGTCGTCGGCGTCTTCGTGCTCGGCCAGTTCATCGAGGGTAACATCCTGCAGCCGAAGCTCGTCGGCCGCTCGGTCGGCCTGCACCCGGTGTGGACGATGTTCGCCCTGCTGGCCTTCGCCTATCTGTTCGGCTTCCTCGGCGCGCTGCTCGCCATCCCGCTCGCGGCAGCGATCGGCGTGCTCACCCGCTTCGCCCTCAAGCGCTATCTGGCGAGCCCGTTCTACACCGGCGTGCCGGCGCCGCCGCCGGGGCCGACAAAGGTGCCGGAGCGCGTCGGCCGGGGGCAGTGACGGTGCCGACTTCGGATCGCCAATTGGCGCTGATGCTTGACCATCCTCCGCGGCTCGGCGCCGAGGACTTTCTCGTCGGTCCGGCCAACGCGGCCGCGCACGCCCTCGTCCTCGGCTGGCCCGGCTGGACGGGCACGGCAGCCCTCGTCTCCGGGCCGGAGGGCTCCGGCAAGACGCATCTCGCGACCATCTGGTCCTCGCTCGCCGGCGCGCCGCTGATCGACGGTGCTGCGCTGTCGACCCCGGTGCTCGAGCAGCTCGCGCCGGGCGGCGGCGCCGCCGTCGACGGAGCAGAGCGGGCCGACGAAAGAGCGCTGTTCCACCTCGTCAACCTCGCCCAGGAACGGCGCATCCACCTCCTCCTCACCTCGCGCGAGGCGCCGTCGTCGCTGTGGCCGCGCATCCCCGATCTCGCCTCGCGCCTGCGCGCCATGCAGCAGGCCCGCCTCGGCCCGCCGGACGAGGCGACGCTGCGCGCGGTGCTGGTGAAGCTGTTCGACGACCGGCAACTTGTCGTGGAGACGAGCGTTGTGGAATATCTGACCCGCCGGCTCGACCGCTCGATCGGCGTAGCGCGGCTCGTCGTGGAGGCTCTCGACCGCGAGGCGCTCGCCCGAGGCCGCCGTGTGACGAGGGCGCTCGCGGCACAGATCCTGGAGCGTCATGGAAACGTCGAACCGTAACATTGTTCCTCTAAGCTCGGAGCCGGCCGACCTTTCGCGCCGGCGCCAGGGTGAGGACGTGGAGCAGGTGAAGCGAGGCATGGCGAGGGATCAAGTCGCGGAGATCGTTGCGGAAGCCGCAGCGGTCGAGGAGGGGCCGAAGCTCGCGGAGCAACCGGAGCGCTTCGTCAATCGCGAGCTGTCGTGGCTACGGTTCAACCAGCGGGTGCTGGAGGAGGCCGACAATCCGCGTCACCCGCTGCTCGAGCGGCTGCGCTTTCTGTCGATCTCGGCCAACAACCTCGACGAGTTCTTCATGGTCCGCGTCGCCGGCCTGCGCGGCCAGCTGCGCGCCGGCATGACCGCCAAGAGCCCCGACGGGCTGACGCCGGCTGAGACGCTCGCCCGGATCAACGAGGATGTCGTGGTTCTCACCGAGAACCAGCAGCAGCGCTGGCTGCAGCTGCGCCAGGAGCTGGCCACCGCCGGCATCATCCTCGTCGAGGCGAACACACTGTCGGAAGCCGACCTCGCCTCCCTCGAGGAGCGGTTCCTGCAGCACATCTTCCCGGTGCTGACGCCGCTGGCGATCGACCCGGCGCACCCGTTCCCGTTCATTCCCAATCTCGGCTTCACCATCGCCCTGCAGCTCGAGCGGCAGTCGGACGGCCGGCCGATGGACGCGCTGATCCGCCTACCGGCGAAGATGGACCGCTTCATCGCCCTGCCGGACGGCGGCCCGGGCCTGCAGCGCTTCATCATGCTCGAGCAGGCGATCGGCCTGTTCACCGGGCGCCTATTCCCCGGCTACTCGGTTAAGGGGCAGGGCGCCTTCCGCGTCATCCGCGATTCGGACATCGAGCTCGAAGAAGAGGCCGAGGATCTCGTCCGCTTCTTCGAGAGCGCGCTGAAGCGTCGCCGGCGCGGCTCGGTGATCCGGCTCGAGTTCGAGGACGAGATTCCGGGCGAGCTCAGGCAGTTCATCGTCGAGGCGCTGCAGGTCGCCGGCGACGAGGGCGTGGTGCTCGAGGGCGTGCTGGCCTTCGCCGACCTCTCGCAGCTCGTGGCGCTGGATCGCCCGGAGCTGAAGTTCCCGGCCTACAATCCCCGCTTCCCCGAGCGGATCCGCGATCATGGCGGCGATTGCTTCGCCGCCATCCGCCAGAAGGACATCATCGTCCACCACCCCTACGAGTCGTTCGACGTCGTCGTGCAGTTCCTGCAGCAGGCGGCGCGCGACCCGAACGTGGTCGCCATCAAGCAGACGCTCTACCGCACCTCCGCCGACAGCCCGATCGTCCGGGCGCTCGCGGAGGCGGCGGATGCCGGCAAGTCGGTGACGGCGCTGGTCGAGCTGAAGGCGCGCTTCGACGAGGAGGCCAACATCCGCTGGTCGCGGGATCTGGAGCGCGCCGGCGCCCAGGTGGTGTTCGGCTTCATCGAGCTGAAGACGCACGCCAAGCTGTCGCTGGTCGTGCGCCGCGAGGGCGGCAACCTCGTCTCCTACGTGCATGTCGGCACCGGCAACTATCATCCGGTGACAGCGCGCATCTATACCGACCTCTCCTTCTTCACTGCCGATCCGATCATCGCCCGCGACGTCGCGCGTACCTTCAACTTCGTCACCGGCTATGCGCAGCCGGACGAGCTGGAGCGCATCGCCGTTTCCCCGTTCAGCCTGCGGGAGAGGATCCTCTCGCATGTCCGCGAGGAGATCGAGCATGCGCGCGCCGGCCGCCCGGCGGCCATCTGGGGCAAGTGCAACAGCCTCGTCGACCCGATCGTCATCGATGCGCTCTACGCGGCGAGCGCGGCCGGCGTCGACGTGCGCTTCGTCGTCCGCGGCATGTGCTCGCTGCGGCCGGAGGTGCCGGGGCTGTCGGAGAACATCCAGGTGAAGTCGATCATCGGCCGCTTCCTGGAGCACAGCCGCATCTACTGCTTCGGCTGCGGCCACGGCCTGCCGAGCGACAAGGCCGCCGTCTACATCTCCTCGGCCGACCTGATGCCGCGCAATCTCGACCGCCGCGTCGAGGCGCTGGTGCCGATCCTCAACCCGACCGTGCACGACCAGGTCCTCGACCAGATCATGGTCGCCAACTTCAAGGACAACCAGCAGAGCTGGACCTTCCTGCCCGACGGCACCTCGCGGCGCGTCGTTCCGGCGGCGGGCGAGGAGCCTTTCAACGCACACGAGTACTTCATGACCCATCCGAGCCTGTCCGGCCGCGGCAAGTCGCTGCAGCACAAGAAGAAACCACAGCGGCCGGCACGTCGTGCTTGATCGCGTGCGCGAGCCCGAGGCGGCACCGAGCCGCATCCACGCCGGCGAGCCGGTCGCCGTCATCGACATCGGATCGAACTCCGTCCGCCTCGTCGTCTACGAGCAGCTGTCGCGCAGCCCGACGCAGCTGTTCAACGAGAAGGCGTTCTGCGGCCTCGGCAAGGGAGTGGGCGCGACCGGACATCTGCGCGCCGACTCGATCGATGCCGCGCTCGCCGCGTTGCGCCGCTTCCGCGTGCTCGTCCGCGAGATGGCCGTGCGCAGCCTGTACGTGTTCGCGACGGCCGCCGTCCGCGACGCCGCCAATGGCCAGGACTTCCTCGACCAGGCGACCGCGGTCTGCGGCGCGCCGATCGAGCTCGTCTCCGGCCGCCGCGAGGCGCAGCTTTCCGCCTACGGCGTCGTCTCCGGCACCTGGCGGCCGGACGGCATCGTCGGCGATCTCGGCGGCGGCTCGCTCGAGCTGATCGACATCCGCGGCCATCGCATCGGCCGTGGCGTCAGCCTGCCGCTCGGGCCGCTGCGGCTGCTGGACGAGGGGCCTTCGGTGAAGAGCGTCGACCGGCTCGTCCGCTCCACGCTGGCCGACGTCAAGCAGCTCGCAAAGGCCGAGGGCCGCGCCTTCTACGCCATCGGCGGCACCTGGCGCGCCTTCGCGCGGCTGCACATGCGCCAGCGCGGCTATCCGCTGCACGTCATGCAGGGCTACTCGATCCCGGCCCGAGAAGCGCTGGAGTTCGCCCGCCTCGTGCGCCGGGTGGCGACCGACACGCTCGACTCGATCGACTCGGTCGCGTCCGGGCGGCGCGAATACCTGCCCTACGGCGCGCTCGTGCTCGAGCACATCATCCGGCGCGCCAAGCCGAGCGCCGTCGTCGTCTCGGCGACCGGCGTTCGAGAGGGCCTCCTGTACGAGCTGCTCGACGAGGCCGAGCAGCGCGAGGACCCGCTGCTGCTCGCCGCCCGCGAGCTCGGCTATCTGCGCTCGCGCTCGCCCCAGCACGGCGACGAGCTCGCCGAGTGGACGGACGAGTTCTTCGCCTCGTCCGGCCTCGACGAGACGGCGGAGGAACGGCGCCTGCGCCGCGCCGCCTGCTACCTGTCGGACATCGGCTGGCGCGCGCACCCGGACTATCGCGGCGAGCAGAGCCTCAACATCATCGCCCACGCCAATTTCGTCGGCGTCGACCATCCGGGCCGCGCCTTCATCGCCATGTCGGTCTACTACCGCCATGCGAGCATCTCGGAGGACGAGCCCGGGCCGCGGCTGCGCGAGCTCGCCTCGACGCGGATGCTCGACCGGGCGCGGATTCTCGGCGCGGCCTTTCGGGTCGCCTATCTCGTCTCCGCCGCGATGCCCGGGACGCTGCCGCGAACGCCGCTGCTCGTACGGCATGGCGCCTGCGTGCTGTCGCTGCCGCCCGATCTCGCCGATCTTTGCTCGGATCGCATGACGAGTCGGCTGCGCCAGCTGTCCCGGCTGATCGGCCGCGAGGCCGAGGTCGGCATTACCGCCTGAGAGCCGTCAGGCGGCGAGGAGGACTCGCTCGTCGCGCGCGAGATGCGCCTTCAGCGCCTCCGTGCCGATCTCGTCGAGATAGGCGCGGACGGCGGGCCAGATCTTCCAGTTCACGCGGGAAGCCCGCATGACGAGCCGGCCGTCGGCGACGTCGAAGCCGACATTGGCGATGCGGGCGAGCTCCAGCATACGGTCGATGGCGAAGTCGCTGGCCGCGGCCTGCTGAGCGGCGGCGATTCCGGGGGCTGGTACGCATACATGGTCTACGCAACCTCTGGATAGTCAGCGGACCTCTCGCGCGCTCACCGGCCGGGGGGGACGATCGGCGAACATCGGCGTCGAGAGAATCCGCTGACGACGAGTTGCCGCCCATAAACGATGTCGACGTTTCCCCAGTATGTCCGGTTGGATTCGCAACCCGGCAATCATGTTTCTGAACAGCAACATCCGTAGCGCCGGGTCACGTCCCGCGTCGACGGTGCTTCGTCGCAGGCGCTGGAGACCTGAGATAGACCGAAGGTTATCCGCCGCCGGCATACTTGGTGTTTGACCTAGCGCAAGGTGCTCTCATCGTCGGCCTACCAAGATCACCATAACGAATACACGCTTGAGGGATCGAAGCATGCCGACGCGCAGGGAATTCGTGCAGACCATACCTGCCGTCGGAGCGGCGTTCGCCCTCGGCTCGGGCGCCATCTTCGAAGAGGGAAGCGCCCGCGCCCAGCAGCCGGCGGCGCCGCTCGCGGGCCACTTCCATCCGAAGGGCAAGGCGCCGTCGAGGTTCACGCTCGATGCGCTGGCCAAGGCGCGCGCCGACCTGCCCTTCGCCGACCGGCGCGACTTCGACGAGCAGAAGCGCGGCTTCATCGCGCCGATGCCGGACCTCGAGATCAAGGCCGACGCCGGCCATGTCGCCTGGGACATGAAGCGGTTCCAGTTCCTCAATGAGGACAGGGACTTCGACAGCATCCATCCCTCGCTGCTGCGCCAGTCACGGCTGAACAACAATTACGGCCTCTACGAGGTCATCCCCGGCATCTATCAGGTGCGCGGCGTCGACCTGTCCGACATCACCTTCGTGCGCGGCAAGACCGGCTGGATCGTCTTCGATCCGCTCGTCAGCGCCGAGCCGGTGCGGGCGGCGTGGCAGCTGTTCCAGAAGCATGTCGGCGGCGGGCTGCCGGTCACGGCGGTGATCTATTCGCACACGCACGGCGATCACTGGGGCGGCGTGCGCGGCCTCGTCGAGGAGGCGGACGTGCGCTCCGGCAAGGTGGCGCTGATCGCCCCGGGCGACTTCATGGACTTCACCATCTCCGAGAACGTCTACGCCGGCAACGCCATGAACCGGCGGCTGTTCTTCCAGTACGGCCTGCTCCTGCCGGCGAGCCCGCACGGCTATGTCGGCCAGGGCCTCGGCCAGGCCGTTTCCTCCGGCGCGACCGGCCTCATCGCCCCGAACCGGCTCGTCGCCGCGCCGATCGAGGAGCTCGAGGTCGACGGCGTCCGGATGATCTTCCAGAACACGCCCAATACCGAGGCGCCGCGGGAGATGAACACCTACATCCCCGACCTGAAGGCGCTGTGGATGGCGGAGAACGTCATCGCCTCGCTGCACAACATCTACACGCTGCGCGGTGCGCAGGTGCGCGATCCGCTCCGCTGGTCCAAGTACATCAACGAGGCGCTGTATCTCTTCGGCCTCGAGGCCGAGGTGATGTTCGCCTCGCATCACTGGCCGCGCTGGGGGAACGACCGCATCCAGGAGGTGCTGCGTGACCAGCGCGACCTCTACGCGCACATGAACAACCAGGTCCTGCACCTCGCCAACCAGGGCGTTACGATCAACCAGATCCACAACGCCTATTCGCTGCCGGCGAGCATCCTCGAGAAGTGGCACTGCCGCGGCTATCACGGCTCGCCGGAGCACAACAGCCGCGGCGTCATCCAGCGCTATCTCGGCTTCTGGGATTGCAATCCCGCGACGCTTCTTCCGCTCTCGCCCGAGGACTCCGCCCCGCTCTACGTCGAGATGATGGGCGGCTCGGCGAAGATCCTTGCCCGCGGGCGGGAGCTGCACGATGGGGGGCAGTATCTTCTCGCATCGGAGATCGTGAACAAGCTGGTCCAGGCCGAGCCGGACAATGCCGAGGCCAAGGATCTGCTCGCCGACGTCTTCGAGCAGCTCGGCTACCAGCAGGAGAATCCCGGGCTCCGCAACAGCTACCTCGCCGGCGCCTACGAGCTGCGAACCGGCATCCCACAGGGGCAGACGGCCGACTCGAGCAGCCCGGACGTGATCCGAGCTATGTCGACGGAGCTGTTCCTGAACTTCCTCGCCATTCGCATGGACAGCCGCAAGGCCGAGGGGCTGACCTTCACGGTCAACCTCGTCACGCCGGACAATGGCGAGAAATTCCTCATCGAGCTGCGCAACGCGACGCTGACCAACATCGCCGGCTTCCAGGCCGAGAAGCCCGACCTGACGCTGACGATCAACCGCTCCGACCTCGAGCAGACGATGATGGGCCGCAAGACGCTCGAGGCGCAGATCGCCGAGGGGACGGCGAAAGTCCAAGGCGACGTCGGCGTGCTCGGCAAGCTCGCCGCGGCGATGGTCGACTTCGACCCGCGCTTCGAGGTGCTGCCGGGAACGAAGGCGCGAACTGCGGTCGCGCAGGCCGACCCGTTCCAGGCCGTTCCGGAGCGGATCATCGCCGAATAGGGGCGCCCCCACAGCGCCACGCCCGCCTCCGACGAGGCGGGCGTCTCTCAGCGCACGAAATCGGCCCAGGTGAACAGCGAGCGGAGCTGAATGCCCTCGGCGGAAAAGCGCGCTGCCGCGCCCTCCTGCCGGTCGACGACGCTGAACACGCCGGCGACCTCGACGCCCGCCGCCCGAACCGCCTCGACCGCCTGCATCGCCGAGCCGCCCTTGGTGGTCACGTCCTCGAGCACGAGCGCCACCATGCCGGGCTTCAGCTCGCCCTCGACCGGCCGCTGCGTGCCGTGGTCCTTGATCGCCTTGCGGACGACGAACATCGGCAGCCGCCGACCACGCTGCCAGGCCCTCGCCGACACCACCGCGGCGATCGGCACGGCGCCGAGCTCGAGCCCGCCGACGCAGTCGACCTTCTCGCCCTCGATCGCGTCGAGGATCAGATCGGCGATGAGGTTGAGGCCTTCCGGGTCGGCCATGGTCCGCTTGATGTCGAGGAAGTGGTCGGAGACGGCGCCCGAGGCGAGCTTGTAGGGGCCGTCCCGGAGCAGCGAGCGGGTGTCGATGATGTCGCGCAGGCGCGCGCGGGCGTCCTCGGGCGAGGCGGCGGAGTGTGGCATCGGGCTCTCCGGTCGGGCTGGATGCCGGCGAGCCTAGCCGGATTCGGCCCGCCCGGTCATCCGGGAGCTTCGTCTCGACGGGCAGCGCCCGTGCCGCACGTCCTCGTCAGGCGAGCCGCATGCCGAGACGCACGAGCTCGGAGATCATGAAGGCCATCGCGCCGAGGACCACCGCCGCAGCGGCGAGCGCGATCGTCAGGAGCAGGCCGTCGCGCTCGAGGAACGCGAGCGAGATGGCGACAATGACGAGCGCCGGCACGACATTGCTGAGCGGCACCGGCGTCAGCAGGGCAGCCCCGAGAAGCAGCAGGGCGAGAGCCACGATGTGCCGGGTCGCCTCGAAGACGAGGTGCCAGCGCGGGTGGCTGTAGGCCTCGAGCCGGCGCAGGCTCGGAATGGCGCGGCGCAGCAGCGAATCGACCTTCGCGGCCGGCAGCGGCCGCTCGGCGACCGATTTCGGGAAGCTCGGTCCCGGACGGCCCAGCATCATCTCGACGGCCGGGATGGCGAGCAGGAGTCCGGCCAGCGCCGAGACGCCCGGCAGCACGCCGATCAGGCCGAGCACGAGAATGATCGTGCCGAAGGAGCGCTCCTTCAGATGACCGAGGATCCAGGCGAGGGTGATCTCCTCGGTTTTCTCCGCCTCGTCGAGCAGGCCCTCGAGGACGACGGAGGTCGGAACATGATGCTCCTCGTCGGCAGACACGCGGTCGTCCCCCGGTCATCGGCGCCGCGCCGATCAGGCGAATTGCGATGCGAGCTTAGCGGGGAGGGTGTTGCCGGTCACGGCGGAGCCCCGCGTCTGAAGATGCGCGTCGAACGGTTGATCGCGGTCAATGCGACCGGCGGTGATTCGGTCCGAATCGCCGAGAGGTTCCAGGAATGGAGGATGGCATGAGATCCGTCCCGATGGTGCAAGCGGCGAAATCTGCGTTGGCATCGGCCGCGATCATCCTGGCTGCCGTCGGCAGTCCGACAGAATCCACGGCGCAGCCATTGCCGGCCCCGACCTGCGCGTGGCCATTCGAATGGTCGGCCTTCGGCCTCGGCAACTGGCTCTTTCCGGATACCGGGAACCGCTGGTGGTACATGCCGATCGATGCGCAGTGGAGAAGCGTGACCATCAGCGGCGTCTATCCCGAGGCCCGCTTCTTCTCCTTCGCCGTCTATGACGACGCGCCCGTGTCCACTGCACTGGCCGACCATCTGTTCGATGCGCAGATCGTGCCCGAGCCGGGCAGCGTCAATCCGTTCGGCCCGGCGGGGAGCGCGGCCGCCGGCTCGAAGGCCTATGCGATCACCGTGACGCGGGAGGAGAGGGCGGGCGGCAACGTGCTTCGTCTGCATGCCGGGACGGGCTGGCTGTTGTATCGCCTGTATCTGCCCAATGCCGGTACGGGCTCGATGGGCGGGGTGCCACTGCCGGCAATCAGCGTCACCGACTCCCACGGCCGGGTAACGGCTCTGCCGACGTGCCCGACCGTCAATCGGCAATCGGAGCTCGCGTCATTGCAGCCGCGGTTCGTGCCGGCGCTTCTGGAGAATCCGCCGCCCACGGCACCCGTTCCGGATCACATCTGGTTCGCGCCGCTGCCGTCACCGCCGGTGCGGCTTTTGCCGAACCCGGACAACAAGTACATGGTCTCCTACTTCATGACCGACTATAGGCCGGGCCACGCCATCGTCATCCGCGGCAAGATGCCTGGTTTCCCGGACACCTATCGTGGTGCGCCGGTGTCGCAGCCTGCCCGCGGGTTCGACACGATCCAGCTTCGATACTGGTCGATGTGCCTCGGGGCTCTCGTCTCACCATTGCCGATAACCGGATGTGCGGTCGACGCGAGCACGCCGATCGACGAGGCCGGCTTCTACACGGCGGTGGTTACCGACGATCTTCTTCGGCCGGACTGGATGCCGAGTGAGGCCGCGTGGATTCCCTGGGGCGACGAACAGATGTTCCCCAAGACGCTCTTTCTTCGCAACACGCTGCCGTCTGCGGACTTCGGCCAGTCGGTCCAGCAGGCGATCGCCAAGGGCTGCGGGGTCGAGTTCGCCTTCCCCACACCGCCGGCTCCGGAAGGGATCCTGGAATCCGGACGATGCGCGCGGCAGGTGATGGGAGATTACTATCCGCTGGCCGTCTGGTGCAAAAAGGAGACCTTCATTCGGAGCGGATGGAAGGGCTGCTTCACCGAGGCGGGTATCGACTGAATTCCTGTGCCCGAGCCGGCATCGGCCGCTCCGGCCGGTAGCGCGGTGCCGAACGGGCGAGTAGCATGCGGTGCGCCACCTGGTGCAGGAGGAAACGAAGACATGGCCAAAGGTCAGAAGCGATCCACCAGAGAGGCCAAGAAGCCGAAGGCCGATGCCAAGACGAAGAACAAGACGCCAGCCTATCAGGCGGTGACGAGCCTGAAGGACGGCGCCCTGCAGGCCAGCACGCCGAAGAAGAAGGGATAGACCCGGCGGCGCTCGGTCAGCGTGCCTCGGCCTGGACGAGGGCGATGACCTGATCGGCGAGCCGGTAGGCGTGCTGGATCTGGTCCTGTACGGAGTCGCGGGCGGTGGTCCACAGCTCATGCCACTGGTCGGGCCCGTGCCCTCGGGCGATCGCGATCTCCTTGAAGAGGAGGCGGGCGACCTGGTCGCGGACGGATTCTTCGGTCATTGTCGGTCTCCGGCGCCGCGCGGTCCCGTCGGTGCCTGGGGGGCAGTGTGGGTCGCTCGGGGCAAGTTGGCGGACCATACTCCAAGGCCGGCGGCCGGGGTGAAAATCTCGAGGCCCGGCGCTGCTTCGCGCACTCCTCTATCCGCGTCCCGGAAACCCGGTCATGGCACCCGGTGCTCGAGCGTCCTGGGGATGCGGGCAAGGAGCTGGCACGAAATGGCAAGAATCGCAGGGCGTGGGCGAGTAGCGTCGGCGACCCGGGCTCGACGCTCGCGGCGCTGGGCCGGAACGGTCGGCTTGGGTCGGCCGGCCGGGTCGGATCGATATTCACGTCGGGCCGCATAGGCGGCGCCGCACAGGGAGAGAATGGATGAAGCTTGTCGAGACGATTTCCGCTGTCGGGTCACGAGCGGCCCTTCTGGCGATCCTCGCCGGGCTCGTTTGCGCCCCGGCGCGCGCCGCCGAGGCCGAGCGCATTCTGAAGGCCATGACCGAGTATGTGGCGGCCCAGAAGACCCTCTCGATCGGCTTCGATGCGGACATCGAGATCATCACGCCGCAGATCCAGAAGCTGCAGTTCACCTCCTCGGGCGAGATCGATATCAGCCGTCCCGACAAGGTGCATGCCAAGCGCACGGGCGGCTATGCGGACGTCGAGCTGGTCGCCGACGGCACCTCGCTCACCGTCCTCGCCAAGCACGCCAACATCTACGCGCAGCTGCCGGCCTCCGGCTCGCTCGATCAGCTGGTCGACAAGCTCCGCGCCGACTACGGCTTCGACATGCCCGGCGCCGACCTCGTCCTCGCCGGCTCCTACGATGCCCTGATGGAGGATGTCATCGAGGCCTCGCACATCGGCCGCGGCGTCGTCGACGGCGTCGAGTGCGAGCACCTCGCGTTCCGCAACACCGAGACCGACTGGCAGATCTGGATCGAGATCGGCGCCAAGCCGATCCCGCGCAAATACGTGATCACCAGCAAGGCGGTCGCCGCGGCGCCGCAATATACGCTGCGGATCAAGGACTGGCGGACGGACGTGCAGTTCCCTGCAGAGGCGTTCGCGTTCAAGGCTCCGGCCGGGGCCAAGAAGGTCGAGCTCGGCGATCTCGGGCACATCGACGAGATCCCGGCCGGCCAGATCTCGGGAGGAAAGCAGTGACCCGCATCGTGCCGCTCAAGATCGCCGCTGCCGCGGCCGTCGCTCTCGCCGCGCTCCTCGCCGGGGACAATGTCTCCGCGCCCGGCGCCTACTCCCTGGTCGCCCAGGCGAACGCGGTCATCGGCCGCCCGCTGACGCCGATGAGCTATGCCGGCGTCGCCCGGCGGACGACCCGCCGCGCCTATGCGGCCGGTGCCGCCGGTGCGTATTACGGTGCGCCGGTGGTCGTCGCGCCGGCGCCCGTCGTCGTCGCGCCGGCCTGCGTCCAGGTCGTCGACGCCTACGGCCGGATCGTCACCCGCTGCAGGTAGCCGGCACCGGTTGCGCTCGAGGCGCGCGCCGCATCAGCGCGGCGAGCGTCTAGCCATCCGGGCCGCGGCGGCGTGGCCGCCCTGGCCCAGAGG
>JAEZCD010000098.1 GCA_023430145.1 Pseudomonadota bacterium | reverse complement strand
GCCGAGCTCGATCCCGTCGGCTCGGAGGGCGTCGACGAGGCGGCGGCGCAGCTCGTCGAGGAGCTCGAGGCCGATGTCGCCGCTCCGGCCGCGGCCGAGGTGCCGGCCTGGCCGGATCTCGTCCTCATCGACGGCGGTGCCGGCCAGCTCGCGGCCGTGCGCACCGTCTTCGAGGAGCTCGGCATCGCCGACGTGCCGCTGGTCGCCGTCGCCAAGGGGATGGACCGCGAGGCCGGCCGCGAAACCTTCACGCTGCCCGGAACGCCGCCCTTCCGGCTGCCGCCGCGCGATCCCGTCCTCTATTTCGTGCAGCGGCTGCGCGACGAGGCGCACCGCTTCGCGATCGGCTCGCACCGCACGCGGCGCAAGAACGAGCTGGTGAAGAGCCCGCTCGACGAGATTTCGGGCGTCGGCCCGGCGCGCAAGCGCGCCCTGCTACGCCATTTCGGCACCGCGAAGGCGGTCTCACGCGCCGGCCTCGCCGATCTCGAGCAGGTGCCGGGCATCAACCGGGCGACGGCGAAGCTCGTCTACGACCATTTCCACGAGGGTGGGCGTTAATCGGCGCCGGAGAATATGTGAACCGAATGACTCTCGGCTGGCTCGCTCTCCCAAGGGGCTCTGAGCTGCAGCGTGATCAGAGCATCCCCCTCCTTCAGAGGTTTCACTGTAAAGCGCTCGGTACCGGCGCCACCGAAGCTTTTCTCATCCGGAACGATCTTGTGGTCGAGCACCTCGACCGCCCCCGGGTCGGCCTTCAGTTCCCAGAGATGTCCTGTCGTGGCAGCTCCCGGCACTTCTAGCGTCACCGAATCGCCAGATTTGATCTCGACGTTCTGATCCGACTCGACCTTCACAGTCGTCATCGACGCGATCTCCTTCAGTCATACGATGCCGCCAGCCGCGACCACCGTAGGATCATAGAAGGGATATGTGCTGTCGAGATCGCATTGGCCATAGGCGATGCGCATGAAGCCCTGCTCGCCCCAGCCGGTGCCCCAGCTGTTCTTGATGATCCAGCATTGCTGAGCGTCGTCATAGCCGATCACGCAGATCGCATGCAGACCGCGGAACGAGCCCGTGACATGGCGGTAGACGCCCGCTCGGTAGTAGTAGAAATCCTCGTACACCCGCAAGCCGCCGATCACCGGCCCCGACGCGACGATGGCCTGTTTGCGTGCGGTGGGCGACGCGACCGATATCCATGATGGCACGTTGACGACGGCAGGCGGTGGAGGGGCCGGGCACACTTGATCTCGGGGAACGTAGGGAAAGCTCGTCTCGCGTCCGATCCCGTTTCGAGCCCAGTTCAGTGCGGGCGCGAAGTTCCAACCCGTCCGACAGCACCGACCGCATCCGCAGTAGAACAAGTGAGCCTCGGAGAGGTCCAGTCGCGGGTCGGCTTCGTCCTGCTGGATTGCAACCCTCGATTCCAGAGCTGCGCACACGGCGAACGCCACGCACGAGCCGCAGGTCTGCTGGTTCTTTATGCTTGTCACGAAGTTGCGACCGCCGACGTTTCGCCACTCGTGGGCGGGCGGCGGTGGCGCCACCACGTGAAATTCCGCCGTCTCGAGCGCGCGTGCCTCGGCGAGTTGCTCCTCGGCCTGCTCGTCGCCGATGTTCAGTCCGAACAGATTCACATCGCCGGCCGGAGCGGCCGCGTATCGGCTCACCGATGTTTCCGCAGCAGTCCACCCGGCATCCGTTTCGGCGATCGCGGTTTGCACGACGTCGAGCGTCAAGGCCATCTGTGCCCCCGTGATGAAGTCCCCACTGCCTCAACCTAAGATAGCTTAATCCAAGCCGCACATCAAAGGGTATGCGGGCGTTTTCGGGGCTGGACTCGCGACGAACGCCCGACTGGAGGGCCTTTCGCTTCCTCTCGCACACCGCCATTTTTCTGGCACGGCTCGTCTGCTAAACAGGCCCGTGCCGGAACGCCCGCCGGATCGAGCTCCAGTATGCATGACGCGTTCAGCTCCACTGTGCCGCCGGTGACCAAGTCGCGCCGGTCGGATCCGTTCAACCTGCCGAACTGCCTCACCTATGGGCGGATCGTGGCAGTGCCGCTGGTCGTCGCCTGCCTCGTCGCGGAGGATCCCTGGCTGCGCTGGCCGGCGCTGCTGCTGTTCGTGGCCGCGGCGGTGAGCGACTATCTCGACGGCTATCTCGCCCGGATCTGGGAGCTGCAGTCGAGCCTCGGCCGGATGCTCGATCCGATCGCCGACAAGCTGCTCGTCGCCGCCTGCCTCCTGGCGCTCGCCTCGGTCGGCGAGATCGCCGGCTGGTCGCTGTGGGCGGCGCTCGTCATCCTGTGCCGCGAGATTCTCGTCTCCGGCCTGCGCGAATATCTCGCCGAGCTGCGGGTCAGCGTTCCCGTCACCCGGCTCGCCAAATGGAAGACCGCGCTGCAGCTGCTCGCCGTCGGCTTTCTCGTCGCCGGTCCGGCGGCGGACCGGGTCGTCTCCGGCACCAGCCTTCTCGGCCTCGTGCTGCTCTGGCTGTCGGCGATTCTCACGCTCTATACCGGCTGGGACTATTTCCGCGCCGGCGTCCGGCACATCGTCGACGACCCGCGATGATGCTCGTCTATTTCGCCAGCGTGCGCGAGCGCATCGGCCGCCCCGAGGAGGAGCTTTCGCCGCCGGCGAGCGTCGGCACGGTCGGCGAGCTGATGGAGTGGCTGCGCGGCCGGGGGCCGGAATACGCCGCGGCCTTCGCGCCCGGGCTGAAGGTGCGGGCCGCAGTCGACCGGCTGCACGTCAAGCCGGAGGGCTCGGTGCGGGGCGCGCGCGAGATCGCCTTCTTCCCGCCGATGACGGGCGGCTGATGTCCGTCCGGCTGCAGGAGGGGCCGTTCGACGCCGGCGCCGAGCTGTCGCGTTTTTCCGCCGGCCTGAAAACCTCCGGCGCCGTGGTCAGCTTCACCGGCGTCTGCCGCGGCACCGGCGCCGACGGCGCGCCGCTCGCGGCGATGACGCTCGAGCACTATCCGGGCATGGCCGAGGCCGAGCTCGCCCGCATCGAGGCGGAGGCGCGGGCGCGCTGGCCGCTCGAGGATTCCTTCCTCCTGCACCGCTTCGGCCGCCTCGTTCCCGGCGACCCGATCGTGCTGGTGCTCGCAGCCAGCGAGCACCGCGCCGCCGCCTTCGAGGCGGCCTCCTTCATGATGGACTTCTTGAAAACGCAGGCGCCGTTCTGGAAGCGCGAGGAGACCGCCGCCGGCACCGGCTGGGTCGACGCCCGCGAGGCCGACGAAGCGGCGCGGGACCGGTGGTAGCGGCGCACCCTGCCGGTCGGATTGCCGGGTGACGCCGTCCCGAGCTCGGCCCTCGTCATTGCGAGCGCAGCGAAGCAATCCAGGTCCTCTCTTGCGGAGCCGAACGCTGGATTGCTTCATCGCTGCGCTCCAAGGAAGAACCGAGTTCCCGATCGATCTCCGAAAGGCCTGGGTCCCCTTCCCCGCGCTTCGCGCGGCCGGGGACGACACCTGAGCATTCTCGGTGTCGTCCCC
>JAEZCD010000250.1 GCA_023430145.1 Pseudomonadota bacterium | reverse complement strand
GAGCCGGCCGCCGGCCTCGTGCCACTGCGCGCGCGCTCAGCCCCAAGGCCCGCGCGGCGCGGAGGAGGTTCTGCCCCAGGCGCCGCCGGAGGGCCGGAAGCTCGCCTGCGGAACGGCGCCCATCTCGTGGGCGAGCTGCTGCAGCGCGGCGATGCGGTTCTCGACCGCCGGATGGGTCGAGAACAGATTGTCCATGCGATGGCCCGACAGCGGGTTGATGATGAACATGTGCGCCGTCGCCGGGTTGCGCTCGGCGGTGTCGTTCTCGATGTGGTGCGCCGCACCCGAGATCTTCTGCAGCGCGGTGGCGAGCGCCATCGGCCGGCCGCAGATCAGCGCGCCGTCGCGGTCGGCGCTGTATTCGCGCGTGCGGCTCACCGCCATCTGCACGATCATCGCCGCGAGCGGAGCGAGGATGACGAGCAGGATGGTGCCGATTGCGCCGAGGCCGTTGTTGTTGTCGCGGTTGCCGCCGAAGAACATGCCGAAGTTGACGAGCATCGAGATCGCGCCGGCGATCGTCGCCGTGATCGTCATGATCAGCGTGTCGTGGTTCTTCACATGCGCGAGCTCGTGCGCCATGACCCCGGCCACCTCCTCGCGCGTCAGGGTGTTGAGAAGGCCGGTGGTGGCGGCGACGGCCGCGTTCTGCGGGTTGCGACCGGTGGCGAAGGCGTTCGGCTGCGCCTCGTCGATGACGTAAACCTTCGGCATCGGCAGGCCGGCATTCTGCGCGAGCTGCCGGACCATGCCGACGAGCTCGGGCGCCGTGCGGTCGTCGACCTCGTGCGCGCCGTAGGTGCCGAGCACCATGCGGTCGGAGTTCCAGTAGGTGAAGACGTTCATGCCGAGCGCGACGACGAACGCGATCAGCATGCCGCTCTGGCCGCCGATGAGAAATCCGACACCCATGAAGAGCGCCGTCATTCCGGCGAGCAGGATGGCTGTCTTGAAGTAGCTCATGAGACCCTCGGCCCGCGCGGAGGTGAACGGGCGCCCGCGCGATGCGCGCTATATGTTGGCCCGGCGCCCCCCGGCGGCAAGACGAGACCCGTGCCATGACCGACCCGAACGACGAAAATCGATCCGAGCCGCCGATGCCGCGGCCGTTGCCCCCGGCCGCCGAGCGGGCGCTCGCGGAAGCCGCCGCCCGCCGCGCCGAGCAGGAGCGCCGCGAGGCCGAGCTCGCCGCCGTGCCGGAGGAGGATGGGCGGAAGGGGCCGGAGCCGGTCCGCTACGGCGACTGGGAGGTGCGCGGCATCGCCAGCGACTTTTGAGGGGGCATCGCTCCCTCGTGATTGCGAGCGAAGCGAAGCAATCCAGCTTCTCTTGCAGCGCCCTAAATCTGGATTGCTTCGTCGCTGACGCTCCTCGCAATGACGGCGGGTGGCCTGCGGCTCTGAACCCCCTCACTCCTTCCCGGCCAGCGCCCGATAGGCGCGAATGACCTGGCTGTCGTCGGCGAGGCCCTTGCCTTGCCCGGAGACGGCGAGAAACAGCTGGTGCGCCACCGCGGCGAGTGGCAGCGCGGCCTTCGCGCCGGTGCCCGCGGCGAGCACGATGCCGAGGTCCTTCACAAAAATGTCGACCGCGCTCGCGACCGGCGGGTCGTCCTCGAACATGCGGGGCCCGCGGTCGCGCAGCATCCAGCTGGAAGCCGCCGAGCCGCCGACGATCTCCAGCGCGATCTTCGGATCGATGCCGACCTTTTCGGCGAGCGACAGCGCCTCGGCCGCCACCGCGATGTGGACGCCGCAGAGGAGCTGGTTCACCGCCTTGGCGGTGGCGCCCTGGCCGGGCTTGTCGCCGACGCGAAAAACCTTGTCGCCGAGCGCCTCGAGGAAGGGTTTTGCGCGCCCCCAGGTCGGGTCCGGCGCCGCCGCCATGATGGTCAGCGTCGCCGTGGCCGCTCCCTTCACCCCGCCCGAGACCGGCGCGTCGACGAAGCCGTGGCCGCTCTCGACGACCCGGGCGGCGATCGCCTCGACGGCCTTCGGCGGACAGGTGGCGCAGAGGATGACGAGCCCGTTCGGCGCCATGGCGGCGAGCGCGCCGTCGGCGAACAGCACCGTCTCGGCCTGCGGGGCGTCGACCACCATCAAGACGAGCGCGTCCGCGCCCTTGGCCGCCTCGAGCGCCGACTGCGCCGCCTGCCCGCCGGCCGCGACATGCGCCTCGACCGCCGCCGGACGGATGTCGTAGCCGCGCACGCGAAACCCCGCGCCGACGAGGTTTTTTGCCATCGGCAGCCCCATGGCGCCGAGGCCGACGAAGCCGATGGTGGTCACGGCATGCCTCCGTTGATGGAGGAATGATGGAGGTGGCGGGGGCCGGGCGCAACGGCTCAGGCGCCCCGGAATGGCGATCGCCCCCGCACGCGATGTTACTTTGCCGCCAGGCGCTCACGCGCTTAACGTGCGGCTAAGCGCTCGTCATCTCGCGTCGCATGGCACGACTTTGGTGCATCGCAGCGATTAGGGAAAATGCGCCAGCAGCAGAACAAGCCTGGCTGCCTCGTCCATTTTGCAGTGCCGGCGCCAGATTACTGCACCGCTGATCCGAACAACCCCTCTCGGACTACGCGCACACTCTGGCCGTACAGGGGCTTGTCGCCCGGCCCGAAAGACAACCCTAAAATAGCGTCGCAGCAGGCAGCGGCACCAGCAGCAGCTCGTGGAAGATGTAGTAGAAGCCGAGCACGATGGCGATCCCGATCAGCGGGTACACGACGATGCGGAAGGGCGTCCAGCGGTCGTACATGGCGACCAGCAGCAGCGCGCCGAAGATCGGCAGCGAGGCCGGGATGAAGCCCACGAGCGGCATCGCGAGGGCGCCCCCCAGCATCACGACGACGAGCAGGATGCGCCGCACCCAGGAACCCTCCGAGGGCGCTTCCGGCGCGGTACGGCCGATGAACCACACGATGATGTGGGCCAGCGACGCGACGATCAGCACGCCCGCGACGGTGCGGGGGAAGACGTAGGAGTCGCTGTCCCGGTAGCTCAGAGTGTCCCACAGCACGAAGCAGGCGAATGCGATCAGCAGCGCAGACACCACGGCGCCGCCGGTATCGGACCGGGGGGCCGCCTTGGCCGTGGCGTCAGTCGGCACGGGCCTGCTCCTCGGTGGCGCGCAGCCGCGGCATGACGAACGGGCTGACCAGCGTGAAGATCGTGAACAGGATGATGGCGAGGGAAATGGGCCGGCCGAAGAACATGCCAAGCCTATCTCCCGACGCGCCGCCGATGGTCCAGGCCTGCACGAAGCCCGATTCGGCGATCGGACCGAGGATCAGCCCGAGCACGATGGGCGAGGCCGTGAAGCCGAAGCGGCCGATGACCCAGCCCACGGTGCCGAGCACGATCATGATGACCACGTCGTTCATGTTGTTGCGGATCGCAAAGGTGCCGATGATGGTCATGAAGGCGATGGACGGCACGAGCAGCGCCTTGGGCAGCGTGACGATGGTGCGAAAGGCGTAGCGGCCGATCAGTAGGCCCACCGGCAGCATCAGGATGGTGGCGAGGATCAGGCCCCAGATGAAGGTGTAGACGATCTCGCCCTGCTGCGTGAACAGCGTCGGGCCGGTGCGCACGCCCTGCACCAGCAGTGCGCCGAGAATGACCGCATCGGGCGGGGTGCCGGGAATGCCCAGCACCAGCGTCGGGATGAAGCCGCCGCCGACGGTGGCGTTGTTGGCCGACTCGCTGGCGACGACGCCGCCCGGCTCGCCCTTGCCGTAGGATTGGTCGTGCTTCGCGGTGCGCCGCGCCTCGGAATAGGCGACTAGGCTGGCGATGGAGCCGCCCGCCCCCGGCAGGATGCCGACGACCGTGCCGATGATGGACGAGCGCAGGGCATTGATCTTCTCCTTCCAGAGCTGCCTCAGGGCCTCGCCCAGGCGGAAGCCGCGGGACGCGGCCTCGACCTTGAGGTGCCGGTCCGGGGTCGCCACGAGGTCGATCAGGACGGGAATGCAGTAGAGCCCGATCAGGGCCGCCACGACCTGGATGCCGCCGAGCAGGATCTGGGTGCCGAACGTCATCCTGATGTCTGCCGATACCTCGGCGACGCCGATGCACGACAGCAGAAGCCCGACGGCGCCGCCGGCCATGCCCTTCAGCAGGCTACCCTCCGACAGGGCCGCGATGAGCGACAGGCCGAAGATGGCGAGCCAGAAATACTCGACCGGACCGAAGGCCAGCGCCACGCGCGAGAGCGGCGGCGCCAGCGTGAGCAGCGCCAGCGCGCCGACGAGGCCGCCCACCACGCTGGCGAGGCAGGCCATGGTGATGGCGAAATCGCCTTCGCCCTTCTTCGCCATGGGGTAGCCGTCGAAGGTCGTGGCGATGGCCGAAGGCGTTCCGGGCGTATTGAGGAGGATTGCCGAGTAGGCGCCGCCATAGATGGCGCCGGTGTAGATCGCGCCCATGAGGATCAGCGCGGACGCCGTCGGCATGGCGAAGGTGAGCGGCACGAGCACGGCCACCGCCATCGTCGCCGTCAGCCCCGGGATGGCCCCGATGACCGTTCCCGCCGCGACCCCGAACAGCGCGAAGGCCAGGTTGGCCGGAGTCAGCGCATCGATCAGATATTCCAGTCCGGCCATGAGTCCCCCCGCGAGATGCGCAGAGGGCGGACCGCGAGGCCGGCCCTCATTGCGCGACGCTGTTATTCCAGCAGGCCGGCTTCCTTGGCGGCGGCCGAGATATCCTTGGCGATATCCTGCATGAACTTGTCGTTCGATGCGCCGTAGGAGTAGTTGGACATGGCGAAGCCGCCGTCCTCCATCTTCTTGATGAACTCCGGGTCCTTGTTGATCTCGGCGATCATGTCCGACAGCTTCTTGCGGATCGGCTCTGGCGTCGACTTCGGTACCGCTATGCCGCGATAGGCGCCCGAGACGAGTTCGATGCCGGATTCCTTGAGCGTCGGCACGTCCGGGAACTTCGGGTGCCGCTCCTCCATGGCCACCGCCAGCAGCCGCGTGTCCGGGTAGTTGGCCGCGACCGTGGTGAAGGCCATCGCCGCGCCGACCTGCTTGCCCATCAGCGCCGTCACGCTGGGGCCCGTGCCGCCGAAGGCGACGTAGGTGGTCTTGACGCCCGCCTTCTTGTCGAACAGCACCTGGGCCAGATGCGGCGCGGTGCCCTTGCCCGAGCCCGAGAAGGTGAGCTTGCCGGGATTGGCCTTGGCGTAGTCGACCAGGTCCTTGATGGTCTTGAACTCGCTATCCTTGGTGACGACGATGGCGTCGGGCGTGTAGTGGAACCAGTAGACGATGGTCAGGTCTTCGGTCTTGTAGCCCACGTCCTTCTGCAGCGGCTGCAGCACGACATGGGGCAGGTTGACGCCCATGATCGAGTAGCCGTCTCCAGGCAGCGAGTTGAGCGACGCCCAGCCGACGGCGCCGCCGCCGCCCGGCTTGTACTCGACCACGAAATCCTGGCCGAACTTCTCCTTGAAGAAGGGCTGCTGCAGGCGCGCGGTGATGTCCGATTCACCGCCGGGCCCGAAGGTGATGATGTAGCGGATGGGCTTTTCAGGGTACTCGGCGGTGGCCGGCCCTGCAGCCAGGCCAAGCCCGGCCACCAGGCCGACGGCCATGCCGGCCCCCATCAATGTGCGTCGCGTCGTCCTCATGAGCTTCCTCCTTTTTTTTGGTTGTGAAGGGTCGGGCAACATGCTCGCCACCGACGCGATCGTCAAACCTGACGGGAAGCCAAGTGCCGCCCGCGGAAGATGCTGGACTCCCACATTTCGACAAGGGGTGAAATGGAGCAGGTGGTGCCGACCGTCCTAGGCATGGTGGCGCAGCATCCAGCTCGAGGCCGCCGAGCCGCCGACGATCTCCAGCGCCACCTTCGGATCGATGCCGACCTTCTCGGCGAGCGAGCCAATCAGCTTGTCTCGCAACCGACCAGCTGGGCTCAGCTCTTGACGAGAGGGCAGTTGCCCTCGGCCATCGGCCGAAAGGCCTCCGCGGCCGGGATCGTCGCGCGCAGCTTGTAGTAGTCCCAAGGCCCCTTCGACTCTTCCGGCTTTTTCACCTCGAACAGGAACATGTCGTGGACCTTGCGGCCGTCGGCGCGGATCTCGCCCTTGCCGAACAGCGGGTCGTCTGTCGGCATCGCCTTCATCTTGGCGACCACCGCCCTGCCGTCGGCTTCGCTGCCGAGCGCCTCTACCGCCGTCAGATAGTGCAGCACCGCGGCATAGACGCCCGCATGCGCCTGGGTCGGCATGTTGCCCTTGAACATCGGCGCGAAGCGCTTGGCGAAGGCGCGGCTGCCCTCGTTGCGGTCCCAGTAGAACGACTCCGTCAGCACGAGTCCCTGCGCGTTCCGGAGGCCGAGGGCGTGAATGTCGGTGATGGCGATGATCAGGCCGGCCAGGATCTGGCCGCGCTGCGCGATGCCGAACTCGGCCGCCTGCTTGACGGCGTTGATGGTGTCGTTGCCGCCATTGGCGAGGCCGATCACCTTGGCGCCGGAAGCCTGCGCCTGGAGCAGGAACGAGGACAGGTCGCTGCTCGGGAACGGATGCCGAACGGCGCCCAAGACCTTGCCGCCACCCTTCTCGACGAAGGCGGCGGTATCGCGCTCGAGGGCGTGGCCGAACGCATAGTCGGCGGTGATGAAGAACCAGGTGTCGCCACCCGACTTCACCATCGCGCGGCCTGTGCCGTTGCCGAGGGCCCAGGTGTCGAAGGTCCAGTGCACCGTGTTCGGCGAGCATTTCGAGCCGGTGAGGTCCGACGAGCCGGCGCCGGACGCCAGGAACACCTTGTTCCTCTCCCTCGCGATCTCGCTGACCGCGAAGGCGACCGAGGAGGTCGGCACGTCGACGATGACGTCGACGCCGTCGCGGTCGATCCAGGCGCGGGCGATGTTGGAGCCGATGTCGGGCCGGTTCTGGTGGTCGGCACCGACGATCTCGACCTTCATGCCCTTGGCGGCGGCACCGAAATCCGCCACCGCGAGCTTGGCGGCGGCGACCGAGCCGGGACCGGCAAGATCGGAATAGGGACCGGACATGTCGTTGAGGACGCCGATCCTGATGACCCGATCGCTGGTTTGCGCCATCGCCGTGCCGGCGAGGACGAGCAGTGCGAGGGCACTGGCGGCGGCCGATCCTCTCGTCAGGCGATGCATGGTCGTTGGATCCGGTGTCGGTGTCGTCGGAGAGAGTTTCATATCCCGAAAAGGGCGTGAAGCGGCGGCCGATCCGCCGATCCGCAGGCCGTCGAACAGTGTGTCGTCGAAAGGGCGCCCCACTCGAAACCTACACCGCCTTCTCGAGCATGACCGGCCGACGACCTTCCGCGATCGCCAGGATGCGATCGAGCACCGCGTCACGGCCCGCGATCACGTCGAGCTCGAGCTGCCGTGCCGCCTGGAGCCGGCCGGGCAGCGCCGGATCGTTCCGAAGCGCGTCGAGAGCGGCGGCGAGCCGCGTCTCCTCGATCGGGGCGCGCGGAGTGTCGATGATCGGGACCGCGACGCCGAGCCTTCGGCAGCGTTCGGCGAGCGCCGGCTGGTCCCAGAAGAACGGGTAGGACAGCATCGGCACGCGCTGAAAGATCGCCTCGTGCGTCGAATTGAGGCCGTGATGGGTGACGAAGGCGTCCGCCTCCTCCAGCACCGCCCACTGATCGACATACTCTTCGACGCGGACGTTCGGCGCCGCCAGGGCCCTGCGGTCCTCCGCGCCCACGCGATCGGTGCCGAGGCTGATGAGGGCCTCGATGTCGGGACGCCCGGCCACGAAGCGCGAAACGGCCGCCAAGGCAGTCAGCGTCTGCGCCTCGAACGGGTACCAGACGATCGTTCCGAAGCAGACGTAGAGCTTGAGCCGGCCGTCGTCGGTGAAGTAGCGCCCCTCCGGCGCGGCCGGGGCGGCTTCCTCCGGCGGCTGCAGCGACCCGAAGAAGGCGAGCGGCTCGAACTTCTGCCGCAACGCGGGGTCGAAGAAAGCCGGCGGCTCGGGGTGGATGTTGAGCACCGTGCTCGTCGGGGTGACGAAGGCGAACGGCGAGGCGTCCGGCAGGATCGTGCGCAGCGCCTCCACCGCGCTGAGGCATTCGGGCGAAGGGTTCACGCGCGGATCGGTCTGCATCTGCCGGACGATCCGCTCGCCGTCGAGGTCATGGCCGGCGCAAACATTGATCCACGGCACGCCGAGCAGGGCCGCGACGGCGCGGCCGAGGACCGAGAACGTCTCGCCGATGATCAGCGACGGTCGGTGCCGCTCGGCCTCTGCGGCGACGGCGCGGGCGAAGCGGCCGGCGTGGGTGACGTACCGCGTGCCGATCGGTGTCGACGTCTCGTCCGCCGCCTCCTGCGGGAAGGGCGTGAACACGTCGACGAGGCTCGCGCCTGCGCGGCTGATCTCCGGCTCGAATCTGGCGTGCGTGAAGACGCGGACATCGGCGCCCCGGCGGGCGAGCCCCACGATGATCGGCAGCACCAGGCGAAAATGGCTCGGCGCCTGGGTGCTGAAGACGGCGATGACGGGGCTCATACGGCGTCCAGCGGATGCCCCTCGATCCAGTCGCGCAGCGGATCGGGCAACGAGCGGTCGATCTTGCGCACCAGCGTCAGGCCCGAATGGCCGAAGGGCCAGTCCATGACCTGCAGGTCGGGATCGGTCTTCAGCCTGTCGACGAAGAACTTCACCCGCATCTCGTAGGCCTTGCCGGGGCCGTAGACCCCATCCGGGAGCACCACCATGCTGTCGTGCAGGGCGATGAAGCCGCGCGGCGGCACCAGGCGCGCGAAGGCTCCCCAGTCGAAGGCGACCTGCTCGTCGGTGTGGAGGCCGTCGATGAACAGGATACCGACCTCCTCGATCGCCCGATAGGCATCGGTCTCGACGAACTCCTGGGTCGTCGCGCGGTAGTGGCGGACGTTGTCGAGACCGTGCTCGCGGAAATAGCCGGCGACCTCGGCCGGATCGGCCCAGAATGGATCGACCAGCGAGGGATCGATGAAGACGACCTCGCCGCCGTCGCGATTGTCGGCGAGCGCCTTGCCGAGCATCATCGGCACGAAGCCCCGATAGGAGCCGATGACGACCGCGTGCCTCGGCCGCACGATCCGCCCGAGGGCGTAATACAGCCAGCCGAGGCCGAGATTGGCGTCGCCGCGCCGCTGCGCGTGGCCCATTCGGGCGAGATCCGGCCGTTCGAACAGCTTCGCGATCCAGGCGTCCATTCGATGTCAGGGCTCGTACGGGAGGGCTATGAGGCGAAGCCGCCGGACCATCTATACCGTCGACCTGGCGCGGCGGACAGCCACCCGCGCCGGACGGCTCAGTCGGCGAACAGCCGCTCCGTTGCCGCGTCGGGGTCCGGCGCCTCTGGAATCTCCGGTGGCCGGGGAATGAACGTCCAGAGTCCGTCCGAGAACCTCGTCAGCCAGGGAAGGACCTCGTCGCGCGGTATGACGCCGAGCGTCGGGGTGCGGTTGGCGTCAAAGAGCACGGTCTCGCCGCCGACGATCGCATAGTCGAATTTCCCGAACTCGAAGCCGAGATCCCGGCGCAGCCGCCTGAGATCGTCCGGCACCTCGAAGAGGCGTTCGCGCCCGACGATCGTATCGGACTTGATGACAGGCGATTTCGCGAAGAAGCGTGCGACCCGTTCGGCCTCACCGAGAAAGAGCCAGGTGCGGATGCAGAACAGATCCCCCTCCCGCTCGGGAAGGAAGCGCTCGACGACGAGATTCGGGTTACTCCAGACACCGGCCGGTACCTGCCGCGTCGATCGGAGAATGGGATAGGTGGGGAGCCAACTCCGGGTCTCCCAGGCGGTGTCCATCTTCACCCGCGGTGCCTCCTTCGGCCGATCCGCGGAGGCGAAGGCCGCCTCGGGTATGCCGTTGCAGTTGAGGTCGGTCTTTATGATGACCGGCCCGTCGAAGGCTTCTGGCCGGTCGACGATGTGGCGACTGATCCGCCGCTTCGAGATGTCCGTCACGCGCCGGTTGACGACGACCGGGAAACGCTCGAGGAAGGCCACGTACTCCGGCGGCGTCCTCGTCAGGTCGACGCTGTGAAAGACGACGTCGGGCCGGATCGTCGGGGTCGGCTCGCGCATGACCGTGATGCGGATGCCGCGCTCTTTCCAGATGCCTGCGAGCTCGCCGAGCCAGGAGCTGTTCTGCGTGAACTTCTGCCGCGGATGGACCAAGACAGCGATATGCACCATTGCTCCGCGCTCCAGTGCGGGGCTCTCCGCCGCCTCTCCCCCCCTCACTTCATCGTCGGCATGATGAAATCGGCCCCGGCGCGGATGCCGGTCGGCCAGCGGCTCGTGATCGTCTTCAGCTTGGTATAGAAGCGCACGCCTTCCATGCCGTGCATGGCGTGGTCGCCGAACAGCGAGGATTTCCATCCGCCGAAGGAGTGGAACGCCATCGGCACCGGGATCGGCACGTTGATGCCCACCATGCCGACCTGGATCTGGTGCGCGAATTCTCTTGCCGCGTCGCCGTCGCGGGTAAAAATCGCCGTGCCGTTGCCGAACGCGTGCTCGTTGATCAGCTTCGCTGCGCCGGCATAGCTCTCCGCCCGCACGACGGAGAGAACGGGGCCGAAAATCTCCTCGCGATAGATCGTCATGTCCGGCGTCACGCGGTCGAACAGCGTGCCGCCGATGAAATAGCCGCCTTCGTATCCCTGCATCCTGAACCCGCGGCCGTCGACCACGAGCTCGGCGCCCTCGGCGACGCCGGCATCGACATAGCCGCGCACCTTGTCGAGATGCGCCTTAGTCACCAACGGCCCCATCTCGGCCTCGGGATCGGTCCCGGGGCCGATCTTCAGCGCCCGCACGCGCGGCACGAGCCGCTCGACCAGCGCATCCGCCGTCTTCTCGCCGACCGGCACCGCGACCGAGATCGCCATGCAGCGCTCGCCGGCCGAGCCGTAGGCGGCGCCCATCAGCGCGTCGACCGCCTGGTCCATGTCGGCGTCCGGCATGACGATCATGTGGTTCTTGGCGCCGCCCAGCGCCTGGCAGCGCTTCCCGTTCCGGGCCGCCGTCTCGTAGATGTATTTCGCGATCGGCGTCGAGCCGACGAAGCTGACCGCGGCGATGCCGGGATTCTCGAGAATCGCGTCGACCCCCGCCTTGCCGCCTTGTACCACCTGGAACACGCCGTCCGGCAGACCGGCCTCCTTCAGCCACTCGGCGAGCAGCAGGGACGCCGAGGGATCACGCTCGGACGGCTTCAGGATGAAGCAGTTGCCGCAGGCGAGCGCGACGGGGAACATCCACATCGGCACCATGGCCGGAAAGTTGAACGGCGTGATGCCGGCGACGACGCCGAGCGGCTGCCTGAGCGAATGGCTGTCCACGCGCGTGCCGACGTTCTCGGTCACCTCGCCCTTGAGCAGCGAGGGGGCGCCGGTCGCGAACTCGACCACCTCGATGCCGCGCGCGATTTCGCCCTTGGCGTCGGACAGCACCTTTCCGTGCTCGGCGGTGATGACCGCGGCGAGCTGGTCGATCCGATCCTCGAGGATTCTGAGGAAGCGGTTGAGGATGCGCGCCCGCCGCAGCGGCGGCGTCGCCGCCCAGTCCGGGGACGCGGCC
>JAEZCD010000004.1 GCA_023430145.1 Pseudomonadota bacterium | reverse complement strand
GCCCTGCCCGGGACGGCGCCTGCCGTGCGCGGCGACCGCCTGGCGACCGCGGCCGTTCCGACGCCCGCCGCCGACAAGGCCTTGCTGCTCACCGCCGAGCCGGTTCGCATGGCCAAGGATGCCTGGGCGCCGCAGACCCGGGCGGCCATGTTCGCGACCGAGCCGGTCTTCGCGGCCACCGTCTTCCCGCCTCTCGGCAGCCGGCTCGCGGCAGTGGCGCCGATCGAGCTCCGCACGAGTCCCCCGACCACCACTCCGGCACCCGGCACGCGCGGCGCGGCGACGGCGCCCAACATTCCCCTGCCCCGGCCGGCGCCGCCCGAGGCCGAGATCAAGCTAGCCGCGCTGCCGACGCCCGAGCCGCCGGAGCCCGACACGGCCTGCGTCAACCTTCTGGCCGCCGGCATCGAGTCGACGCCCGCCGAGGCGCTCGCCGGCGAGGGCGACTGCGGGGCGCGGTTTCCGGTGAAGGTGGTCGCCTTTCAGACCGACGAGGGCCGCGTGACCCTCGATCCGCCGGCGGTGATGCGCTGTGGGATGGCGCGCGCGGTGGCGAAATGGGTGAAGGAGAGCGTGGCGCCTACCGCGAAGGCCAAGCTCGGCGCCGAGCTGCGCAGCATCCGCAACGCTTCTTCATATGTGTGTCGTCCCCGCAACGGTGTCGCCGGCGCGAAATTGAGCGAGCATGGCCGCGCCAACGCCCTCGACATCTCGGCCTTCGTCCTCGCCGACGGCAGGGCCGTGACCGTCGGCACCGAGGTGGGCGAGGATCTGGCCTTCGCGGGCGAGGTGCGGACCGCCGCCTGCCTCTATCTGCACACGGTGCTGGGACCGGGATCGGACGCCGCCCACGCAGATCACCTGCATGTCGACATGGCGCACCGCGGCAAGAACGGGGATTCCCGGTTTTGCAAGTGAGGCTCGGAGGGCGCCGCGGGCTCCTCCGTCATCCTCCGCGAAGGCGGAGGATCCAGCTCTATACTGCCCCAGTCGAAGAGAAAGACTGGATCGCTCCTCCTTCGCGGAGGATGACGAGCCGGAGGCGCTGAGGCTCGCATTTGCCGCTCGGCCGACACGAAAAACCCGCCGGTGGGCCGGCGGGCTCTTCAGGTGCCCCAGTCCAGCTCGGGTGCGGTCAGGCGGTGGCCCGCAAGGGAACCTCGTGCGGCTCGCGCAGCACGTAGCCGCGCCCCCACACCGTCTCGATGTAGTTCTTGCCGCTCGTCGCATTGGCGAGCTTCTTGCGCAGCTTGCAGATGAAGACGTCGATGATCTTCAGCTCCGGCTCGTCCATGCCGCCGTAGAGATGATTGAGGAACATCTCCTTGGTCAGCGTGGTGCCTTTACGCAGCGAGAGGAGCTCCAGCATCTGGTACTCCTTCTGCGTGAGGTGGACGCGCTGGCCGTGCACTTCGACCGTCTTGGTGTCGAGGTTGACGAGCAAATCGCCGGTCTGGATGACCGACTGCGCATGCCCTTTCGAGCGGCGGACGATGGCGTGGATGCGGGCGACGAGCTCGTCCTTGTGGAACGGCTTCGTCATGTAGTCGTCGGCGCCGAAGCCGAGGCCGCGCACCTTGTCGTCGATGCCGGCCATGCCGGACAGGATGAGGATCGGCGTCTTCACCTTGGAGACGCGCAGCGCCCGCAGAACCTCGTAGCCGCTCATGTCCGGCAGGTTCAGATCGAGCAGGATGATGTCGTAGTCGTAGAGCTTGCCGAGGTCGACGCCCTCCTCGCCGAGATCCGTCGTGTAGACGTTGAAGCTCTCGGACTTGAGCATCAGCTCGATGCTCTGCGCCATCGCGCCGTCGTCCTCGATCAGAAGCACGCGCATCGAAATCCCCCACCGCTTGCCCGCGATGCCCGACGCCGCGTCGCGTACGCTTGGGACGGCACCCCGACCGTTGCCGAATCGCTTCGAGACCCTACGGGCGAATGGTTAACAGATGCCGAATCGGCGCGGCAAGCCATTCTCGGCGCCACGGCAGCAAATCGGCATAAGTTGTTGGCTGAAAGAGATGAATTCGGGGTCATCGGCTTGTGCTGGAGCGCTCCGGCGTGGGCGCCGCGAAGCCATGACCGAGCGACCCCGTAAAGGGTCGCTCAAGGTTTCCGAGCCCTTAAGCGCTGCAGCGATCATTAAGCTTTCCAGTAAACGAATCCTTACCGCCGGCGCCCCCGCGAGCGCCCCCGCCGATCGGAGGCTGGAGCGTGTCTTTGCGGCCGCGGTCGCCGGCGAGATGAGCGCGGCCGAGCTCGAGGTAAGAAAGCAGCAACCACCGGCGGGCAGGGTTCGTTCGCGCTCGCGACAATTGTCGGTGTGGCGGCAATCGAACGCTAACCCGCGGATGACATCGTCGTGGACATGAAATCGCGCGAAACCCTCCTCCGCCTGAAGCGCTTCCAAGTCGACGAGAAGCGCCGCCGCGTCACCCAGATCCAGTCGATGATGGCCGAGTTCGAGCGCATGGCCGCCGACCTCGACCGCGAGATCCTCGGCGAGGAGGAGCGCGTCGGCATCCACGACCCGACCCACTTCGCCTACCCGACCTATGCCCGCGCGGCCGCTCAGCGGCGCGACAATCTTTTGCGCTCGGCCGAGGAGCTGCGCGGCCAGCTCGACGACGCCCAGGAGCAGCTCGGCACCGCGCTCGAGGAGCTGCAGAAGGTCGAGGCGCTCGAGCAGCGCGACCGCGCCGAGGAGGCGCCGATCGAGCGCGCCTCCTCCCGTCGCGCCGGCTATGGTGGCATGCGGGCGGTGTGAGGCGGCGGACCTTCCTGCACTGACATTTCCGCGCGTCGGCCTGCGGCGCGACCGCAGGACCCAACTTTCAGCGACGCGAAAGTTGCACGGTCGATGGATGCTGCGGTCGAGCCGCAGCATGACGAGGAGCTTGTCCCTCGCCCCCCGCCCTCACCGCCTCGGCACCAGCGGCACCTGCGGCGCCGCCCCGGGCGGCAGGAAGCCGCTGACGCGCGGGTCGTCGCCGACGACGATGCGCGTCGCATAGGGCACGAAGCCGGCGCGGAGGTAGAAGCGGTACGCTCCCGGATGGTCGAACTGGCAGGTGTGCAGCCAGACCCGCCGCGTCTCCGGCCGCCAGGCATGTGCCAGCGCCGCCTCCATGAGGCCGCGCCCCAGCCGCCGGCCGACCGCCTCCGGCACGAGGCCGAAATAGACGATCTCGACCTCCGCCGGGTTTTTGCGGTCGAGCTCGACGAGGCCGATCTCCTCGCCCGCCGTACCGGCGACGTAGATCTCGCAGCCGGGATCGGCGAGCGCCGAACCGAGCGCCGCGTCGTCGAGCCCCAGGCGCCCGAACCACAGCCAGGGCTCGCCGACGCGCCGGAACAGTGCGCGATACCAGCCGGGATCGGGAGCCGGCACGCGCCGCAGCGCATCGCCCGCGCCCTCCGGCAGCCCGGGTCGCACCGTCATCTCGAGATAGGTCACCACCTCGACCAGCTTGCCGGGCGGAACCGCGTATTCCCCGTCGGAAAGGTTCATCCCGACACCGCGATCCTGTGCCGGGCGAGACGCTCGTAGAGCGGCCGCGCGCGCTCGGCGATCGGCTTCAGCCGGTCCGGAAGGTCGTCGAACATCGCTTCCGGTCGCGGTCTCTCGAACCCGGTCGACGCCCAGACGGCGCCGTACCAGTGCGGCGCCCACACCCCGTCCTCGGGCCGCGGCCCGGGCTCCCAGGCGAGCATCGCCTCGTCGAAGCCGATGCCGAGCGCATCGCACAGCGCCGTCAGTCCCGCCCGCGGATTTTTCAGCACGTCGCGGCCCTCGATCACCGGCGGCGCGCGACCGAGCTTCTGGGCGACGCGGTCGAAGATCTCGGCCTGCTGCGGAAAGCCGATGTCCTCGAGCGTCACCGCCTCGCGCTTCTGCACATAGGAGGCGAGCACCGGCTCGGGGGCGCGGATCAGGAAGGCGTTGGCGACGGCATCGATCCAGCCGCGTGGAAAGCCGCGCAGCATGTGGTGCGTCATGTGCTTCTGGTAGAAGACGGACTTGCTGGCCGGCAGCGCCGCGAGCATCTGCGCGCCGACGATGCCCGCATCCGTCTCGCCGGCGGCGATCACCGCCTCGCGCATCGGATGATCGAGGCCGGTCGCGACGAGATAGGCGGCATAAAAGGGCTCGTCGACCGCGACCGTGTCGGGCCGGTTGCCGAAGGCGCGCATCATGGCGGTCGAGATGTTGCGCGGCCCCGACCACATGGCGATGCGGGTGACCGGCGCCGCTTCACTTGCCGTCATGCTGCTCCGCCTTCACCGCAATCTCCTCGAGGAAGCCCGGCGCGATCGTCCGCGCCTCACGGCAGCCGGGCGACGATGTCGCGGAAGGCGTCGCCGCGCACCTCGAAATTCGGGAACTGGTCGTAGGAGGCGCAGGCCGGCGACAGGAGCACGACCGGCTCCGCCGCCTCCGACAGCGCCGCATCGGCGGCGGCGAGCTCGACCGCACGGTCGAGCGTACCGGCGACCACATGCGGAACGCGGTGCGCCAGTGTGGCGGCGAACTCCTCCGCCGCCTCGCCGACGAGGTATGCCTTCCTGATGCGCGGGAAGAAGCTGCCGAGGCCGGTGATGCCGCCCGCTTTCGGCCGGCCGCCGGCGATCCAGAAGATCGTCTCGAAGCTCGACAGCGCGCGCGCGGCGGCGTCCGCATTGGTGGCCTTGGAGTCGTTCACGAACAGGACGCGGCCGCGCCGGCCGACCTCCTCCATGCGGTGCTTCAGGCCCGGAAAAGTCTGCAGGGCGCGGGCGATCGCCTCCGGAGCGACGCCGAGGGCCAGCACCGCCGCCGAGGCCGCGGCGGCGTTCTGCGCATTGTGCTGGCCGCGGAGCGAGCCGATGCCGGTCAGCGTCGCCAGCACCACCGAGGAGCCGTTGCGGACCCGGACGAGCTGCGAGCCTCGGGCGTAAACCCCTTCGGCGACCGGGTACTTCGCGCTGATGCGCACGGTCGCGATGCCGGCCTGATCGGCGCGATCGGCGACGGCTTGCGTGATGCGGTCGTCAACGCCCACCACCGCCGTCCCCTTCGGCTGGACGCCCATGATCAGCCGCTCCTTCAGCGCGGCATAGGCGTCGAGCGTACCGTGCCGGTCGAGATGGTCGGCCGAGACGTTGAGCAGCACGCCGAGACCGGGATCGAGCGTCGGCGTGAGATCGATCTGGAAGGAGGAGAGCTCGAGCACGTGCACGCGGGCCGGATCGGGCGGCGCGAGCGACAGGACCGGCGTGCCGATATTGCCGCCGAGTTCGACCACGTGGCCGCTCGCGGCGAGGAGATGCCCGATCAGCGCGGTCGTGGTCGACTTGCCGTTGGTGCCGGTGATGGCGACGAAGGGCGCATCCGGCGCCCTGAGGCGCCGCTCGCGGACGAACAGCTCGATGTCGCCGATGATCGGCACGCCGGCGGCCCGCGCCCGGCCGACCACCCAGTGCGGCGAGGGGTGCGTCAGCGGCACGCCGGGCGACAGGATCAGCGCAGCGAGATCTTGGAAGCGGAGGCCGTGCAGATCGGGCGTCGCGAAGCCGCGCTGGCCGAGGTCAGCGACCCGGGCCGGCCCGTCGTCGGCGACCAGAACCTCGGCACCGCCGGCGCGCAGCGCCTCCGCCGTCGCCGTGCCGCTGCCGCCGAGCCCGAAGACGAGCACCTTGCGACCGGCGAAGCTCGTGGCGGGGGTCATGCGGAACCTCGCGCTGCAGCCTTCCTCGTCATTGCGAGCGCAGCGAAGCAATCCAGCTTTCTGCTGCACCGCCCGAAGCTGGATTGCTTCGTCGCTACGCTCCTCGCAATGACGGAGAGCTTCTCCCCGCAAGACGATACGGGGCGGTTCGGTCTCACCGCAGCTTCAGCGTCGCGAGGCCGAGCAGGGCGAGCACGACGGCGACGATCCAGAAGCGGATCACCACCTGCGGCTCGGTCCAGCCGAGCTGCTCGAAATGATGGTGGATCGGCGCCATCTTGAACACGCGGCGGCCGGTCAGCTTGAACGACACGACCTGCACGATCACCGACACCGCCTCGAGCACGAACAGGCCGCCGATGATGGCAAGCACGATCTCGTTCTTGGTCGCCACGGCGATCGAGCCGAGCAGGCCGCCGAGCGCGAGCGATCCCGTATCGCCCATGAAGACCAGCGCCGGCGGCGCGTTGAACCACAGAAAGCCGAGGCCGGCGCCGAGAATCGCCCCGCACAGCACCGCGAGCTCGCCCGTGCCGGGCACGAAATGGATCTGCAGATAATCGGCGAAAACGGCATTGCCGGTGAGGTAGGCGATCACCCCGAAGCTGCCGGCGGCGATCATCACAGGCACGATGGCGAGGCCGTCGAGGCCGTCGGTGAGGTTCACCGCATTGCCGGCGCCGACGATCGTCACCGCGCCGAAGGCGATGAAGAAGATCCCGAGATCGAGCAGCACGTCCTTCAGGAACGGAAAGGCGAGCGAGGTGGCGAGCGGCTCGGCGGCGATCTTGCTGATGATGAAGGTGCCGAGGCCGGCGACCACGAATTCGAGCCCGAGGCGCGCCCGGCCGCCAAAGCCCTTGTGGGTCTGCCGGGTGACCTTCAGGTAGTCGTCGTAAAAGCCGATCAGGCCGAAGCTCAGGGTGACGAACAGCACCACCCAGACATAGGCGTTGGCGAGATTGCCCCAGAGCAGCGTGGCGAACAGCCAGCCCGACAGGATCATCAGCCCGCCCATCGTCGGCGTGCCGACCTTGGTCAAGAGATGGCCCTGCGGCCCGTCGGACCGGATCGGCTGCCCCTTGCCCTGCTTCAGGCGCAACAGGTCGATCGTCGCCGGCCCGAACAGGAATACGAAAACGAGCGCCGTCATCATCGCCCCGCCGGTGCGGACGGTGATGTAGCTGAACAGGTTGAGGAAAGGGATCGTGCCGGAGAACTGGGATAGGAAGGTCAGCATGAGGCGAGTCACTCCCCGCTCGCGGCAACCCCATTAGGCGGTCCGAACTCGGTTCGCAACGCCGCGGCGAGCGGACCCATCCTGGACCCGTTCGAGCCCTTCACCATGATGACGTCGCCGCCGCGCACCGCCTCCAGCAGGATAGGCTTCAGCTCGGCCGCGGTCGGCGCCCACTGGCCGCGGCGATAGCCGGGCAGCGCCTCGTAGAGGGCGCGCATCAGCGGACCTGCGGCGAAGACGAGATCCACGCGCGCCTCCTCCACCTCGCCCGAGAGCGAGCGGTGCAGGTCCTCGGCGGTTGGGCCGAGCTCCAGCATGTCGCCGAGCACGGCGATGCGGCGCCCGGGCGGCGCCACGCTGGAGCCGCCGAGCAGCGACAGCGCCGCGCGCATCGAGGCCGGGTTGGCGTTGTAGCTCTCGTCGATCAGCAGGGCCGGCCCGCTCGGGGTGGCGAGCCTGTGCCGCTCCCCCCTGCCCGGCGGCGGCGTGAAGCCGGCGAGCGCCAAGGCCGCGAGCGCGAGGTCGGCGCCCAGAAGCTCGGCTGCGGCGAGCACGGCGAGGCTGTTCTGGACGAGATGCCGGCCCGGCGCGCCGACCTTGAAGGCGATCTTCCGGCCGAGCACGGTCGCCGCCACCGCCGAGCCGTCGGCCGTCGCCGTGAGGCTGTCGGCGCGCACCTCCGCGGCTGGATCGAAGCCGAAGCCGATCACCCGCGCTCCCCTCGCCCGCGCCGCCGCCGCGAGCCGCTCGAAATGCCGATTGTCCCGGTTCAGCACCGCAGCGCCGCCCGGCTCGAGGCCCTCGAGGATCTCGGCTTTCGCATCGGCGATCGCCTCGACCGAGGGAAAATGCTCGAGATGCACCGGCTCGACCGTGGTGATGACGGCGACATGCGGCCGCACGAGGCGCGTCAGCGGCGAGATCTCGCCGGCATGGTTCATGCCGATCTCGAACACGGCGAAGCGTGCGTCGGCGGGAAGCCGGGCGAGCGTCAGCGGCACGCCCCAATGGTTGTTGTGCGAGGCGGCCGAGCCGTGCGTCGCCCCGCTCGCGCCGAGCGCCTGCCGGAGCGCCTCCTTGGTCGAGGTCTTGCCGACGCTGCCGGTGACGGCCACCACCTGCGCGGGCGACCTGGCGCGCGCCGCCCGGCCGAGCGCCCCGAGCGCCTCCAGCACGTCGGGCACGGCGATCAGCGCGCCGGCGCCCGAAAGCTCGCCGGCGCGGTCGGCCTCGACGACGGCGAGCCCAGCACCCTTGGCGAAAGCGTTGCCGACGAAGGCGTGGCCGTCCAGGCGATCGCCACGGATGGCGAAGAAGGCATCGCCGGCGGCGAGGGTACGCGTATCGATGGAGACGCCGCCGATTGCGGCCGGCAGGTTGCCGTGTGCGGCGCCGCCGGTCGCCGCGAGGATCGCCGCGCCGGTCCAGAGCGGCCCCTTCACGACTGGGCTCCGCCGAGCGCCGCGCGCACCACTTCGGCATCCTCGAACGGCAGCGTCTCATCGCCGACCACCTGGCCGGTCTCGTGACCCTTGCCGGCGATCAGCAGCACGTCGCCCGGGCGCAGCATGTGGATCGCCTCGTCGATGGCCTCCCGCCGGTCGCCGATCTCCTGCGCATCGGGGGCGGCGTCGAGGATCGCCCGCCGGATCGTGGCCGGATCCTCGGTGCGCGGATTATCGTCGGTGACGATGACGACGTCGGCCTTCTCGGCCGCCACCTCGCCCATCAGCTTGCGCTTGCCAGGGTCGCGGTCGCCGCCGGCACCGAAGACGACGACGAGCCGCCCGGAGGCGAACGGGCGCAGCGCCTCGAGCGCGAAGCCGAGCGCCTCCGGCTTGTGCGCGTAGTCGACGAAGACCGGCGCACCGCATTCCACCTGGCCGATCAGCTCGAGCCGGCCGGGAACGCCCTGCAGGCTCTCCAGCGTCCCGAGCACTTGGGCGGGATCACCACCGGTGGCGATGACGAGCCCGGCGGCGACCAGGGCGTTGCAGACCTGGAAGTGACCGACGAGCGGGATGTCGAGCCTGCGCTCCTCTCCCCCCCATTCGAGCGTGACGCGCTGTGCAAGGCCATGCCGCTGGGTGTCGAGCAGCGCGAGATCGGCATCGAGCGAGCCGACGGTCAGTGTCGCGAGGCCGCGCATGCCGGCCGCGGCGAGCGCCGCCTGCGAGCCGGGAAAGCCGTCGGCGATCACCGCGACCGCATCCTGCGGCAGGAGCTCGGTGAACAGCCGCAGCTTGGCATTGAGGTAGTCCTCGGCCGACGCATGATAGTCTAGATGGTCGCGGCCGATGTTTGTGAAGGCGCCGGCCGCGAGCGTCAGTCCGTCGAGCCGGCGCTGGTCGAGCCCGTGCGAGGACGCCTCGAGGGCGACGTGGTCGATGCCGGCGCGCGCGAGCCGGCCGAGAATGAGGGCGAGCTCGATCGGCGGCGGCGTCGTCAGGATCCCGCTCCGCTGCTGCTCCGGCGTGATCAGCCCGAGGGTGCCGAGATAGGCCGCCTCGACGCCGCACTTCTCCCATATCTGGCGCGTGAAATGGGCGACGGACGTCTTGCCGGCCGTGCCGGTGACGGCGACGATCGTCTTCGGCATGGGCGCGAAGAGGCGTGCCGCCGCCTTGGCGAGCGCGGCGCGGACGTCGGCGACCAGCACCACCGGCACCCCGACCGGGTCCGCCGGAGCGTGCTCGGCGAGCACGGCGGCGGCGCCGGCGTTGACGGCGGCGGGCACGAAGGCGGCCCCGTCCTTCTTGGACCCGGGAACGGCCGCGAACAGATAGCCGGGCCGTACCCGCCGGCTGTCGGAGGCGATACCGATGATGGGAACCGCAGCGGTCGCGGCATCGAGACGGAGGTCGGGAAGCAGCTTGCCCAGCGCCCTGGAAGACGGGCTCATCGCGGTATCCCGCGCAGACCTCCGATGGACGCAACGATGTCGGCAGCCGACGGTGCGTCGAACCTCGGCTTGACGCCGAGCAGCGGCGCGATCCGCTCGACGATGGCGCCGGTCGTCGGCGCGGCGTTCCAGCCCGAGGTCCGGAAGCCGTGCGTTTCGGGAAGTCCCTTGGGCTCGTCCAGCATGACCAGCAACTGATAGCGCGGCGCGTCGCTCGGGAAAACCGCCGTGAAGGCGCACATCACCCTTTCGCTCGAATAGCGGCCGCCGACCACCTTCTCGGCGGTGCCGGTCTTGCCGCCGACCCGATAGCCAGGAATGTCGGCCTTCCGCGCCGACCCCTTCTCCGCGTTGAGGCGCATCAGATAGCGCATCATCTGGCTCGTCTCGGGCTTGATGACCCGCTTGGCGAGCGGCTCGGCCTCCGCCGCCGTGCGGGCGAGAACGGTCGGCGGAATGAGCTTGCCGCCGTTCATCAGCGCCGCGGTTGCCATCACCGTCTGCAGCGGCGCCACCGACAGGCCGTGCCCGAAGGCGATCGTCACCGTGTTCAGCTCGCCCCATCGGGCGGGCACGATCGGCGCCGAGCTCTCGGCCAATTCCGTACGCAGGCGATCGAGTTGGCCAACTTTCTTCAGAAACCACTTGTGGTGGTCGACGCCCATTGCGAGGGCGATCTTGGCGGTGCCGATGTTCGAGGAGTGGACGAACACCTCCGGCACCGTCAGCACGCGGCGGGTGGGGTGGAAGTCGTCGATCCGGAAGCGCCCGTAGTAGAGCGGTGCGCGAGCGTCGAAGGACGAGTTCAGCGTGATCTTGCCGGAGTCGAGGCCCATGGCGAGCGTCAGCGCCTTGAACGTCGAGCCCATCTCGTAGACGCCGACATTCACCCGGTTGATGCGGGTCGGATCGTTCGCCTCGCCGGGATTGTTCGGATCGAAGTCCGGCAGCGACACGGCGGCGACGATCTCGCCGGTGTTGACGTCGGTGACGATCCCGGTGGCGGCGATCGCCTTGAACTTCGCCTGCGCCTTGGCGAGCTCGTCGCGGACCGCGTGCTGCACGTCGAGATCGACGGCGAGGCGCACCGGCTGCAGGCTCGCCGCGGTCTTGCCGGTGCGGTCGACGAGGTTCTTGGTGTCGAGATACTTCTCGATGCCGGCGATGCCCTCGTTGTCGACATTGACGAAGCCGAGCAGATGGCTGACGACCGGCCCGTTCGGATAGATCCTGCGCTTCTCCGGCAGGAAGCCGATGCCGGGAATGCCGAGCCGGTGCACCTCGGCCTGCTCGCGCGGATTGACCTCGCGCTTCACCCATTCGAAGCCGCGCTGCGTCGACAGCTTCTGGCGCAGCTCGCGGGCGTTGAGATCGGGCAGCGTCGCCGTCAGGAGCTCGACGGCCTCGTCGACGTCGATCAGCTTGCGCGGCTCGGCGAAGATCGAGGTGACCTGGATGTCGGTCGCCAGCATCTGGCCGTTGCGGTCGACGATGTCGGGCCGGCTGACGGCGAGCGAGGCGGCGGCGCCGGCGCGGGCTTTCGCCTCCGCGTCGGGGGCGACGGCGAGCTGCACGAGACGGCCGGCGATGGCGAGATAGACGATCGCGAAGCCGGCGATGGCGAGCTTCACGCGGCCCGGGGACTGCCAGCGCGCGGCGGCGCGCGCGCGGCGGGCGTCTCGACGCGCAGCGCTCATCGACTGGCGGCCTTCTTGGGGGCGGGCTTGGCCGTCGCCGGCGTCACCTTGCCGGTGAACTCCGGCCCGCCGACGCCGAGCATCTCGAGTTTTTGGGCGATGAGGTCGACCGGCTCGGGCTTGGGCGGCAGCTCGGCCGGCGTCGTCAGCTTGGCGGTCGTGAACTTCTCGACCGGGATATAGCGCTCGGCGAGCTGCTGGATGCGGTCCGGGCGCGTACGCCGGGCGATCTCGGCCTTCAGCACGGCGATCGCGTCGCGCTCCTTCTCGATCGCCCGCCTGAGCTTGGCGACCTCCTCGGCATGCAGCGTCGCCTCGTATTTGACCTTGTAGGCGAGGCCGGCGGCGCCGACGAGCGCGCCGAGCGCGAAGACGTTGAAGATGCGAACGACCTTCATGGCCGTCGTCTCCCTTCGGTGAAACAGGGGAGCTGCGGCACGCCGAAGGCG
>JAEZCD010000296.1 GCA_023430145.1 Pseudomonadota bacterium | reverse complement strand
GGACGGACGCGACCGTCCCGGCTGTGACACGGCTCGTGACCGAGCTTTCGCGCGGTGTGCGGGCGGCGCGGCGCGACGCCGCCGAGTAAGCCTCATTTCCGTCACGCTGGCGGCCGAACCAGGCTAGACTCGGCAGCGAGCCGCCCGTTTCCCGGATCAACCGCGCATGAACTGGATCTCCAACGTCGTCAGGCCGAAGATCAAGAGCCTGCTCACGCGCCGCGAGGTGCCCGAGAATCTCTGGATCAAGTGTCCGGAGACCGGCCAGCTCGTCTTCCACAAGGAGGTCGAGGCGAACCAGTGGGTGATCCCCGGCTCCGGCCATCATCTGCGCATGAGCGCGCTGCAGCGGCTGCGCTCGACCTTCGACGACGCCCGCTGGACCGAGGTCGACCTTCCGGACGCGGCCGCCGATCCGCTGCGCTTCCGTGACGAGCGGCGCTATGCGGACCGACTGAAGGACGCCCGCACCAAGACCGGCCTCGCCGATGCGGTGAAGGTGGCGACCGGCGCGATCGAGGGCGTGCCGGCGGTGGTCGCAGTGCAGGATTTCGAGTTCATGGGCGGCTCGCTCGGCATGGCGGCCGGCGAGGCGGTGGTCGCCGGGCTCGAGACGGCGGCCAAGCGCCGCGAGCCCTTCATCCTCTTCGCCGCCTCAGGCGGCGCGCGCATGCAGGAGGGGATTCTCTCCCTGATGCAGATGCCGCGCACCACGATCGCGGTCCGCGCCCTCAAGGAGCAGCGGCAGCCCTACATCGTCGTCCTCACCAATCCGACCACCGGCGGCGTCACCGCCTCCTATGCGATGCTGGGCGACATCCACATCGCCGAGCCGGGAGCGCTGATCGGCTTCGCCGGCCCGCGCGTCATCGAGCAGACGATTCGCGAGAAGCTGCCGGAGGGATTCCAGCGCTCGGAATACCTGAAGACGCACGGCATGGTCGACATGGTGGTGCCGCGCCCGAAGATGCGCGAGACGCTGGCCCGGCTGTGCCGGCTGCTCACCCGGGCGCCGCAGCCGAGCCGCCCGGAGCCGCTGCCGCCGGCGCCGCTCGTCGAGATGCCTGCGGAAGCCTGAAGCCCGAACGATGGACCACAGCGACGCCGTCCTTGCGCGATTCCTCGCGCTGCATCCGCGCGCGATCGACCTGTCGCTCGACCGCATCCGGCTGCTCCTCGCCGATCTCGGCGATCCGCACCGCAAGCTGCCACCGGTGGTGCATGTCGCCGGCACCAACGGCAAGGGTTCTACCGTCGCCTTCCTGCGGGCGATGCTTGAGGCCTCGGGCAAGCGCGTGCACGTCTACACCTCGCCGCATCTGGTCCGCTTTCGCGAGCGCATCCGGATCGGCGGCAGCGGCGCTTTCGTCGGCGAGCACGAGCTGACAGAGACGCTGCTCGAGGCGGAGGCGGTCAATGCCGGCCGGCCGATCACCATCTTCGAGATCACCACCGCCGCCGCCTTCCTGCTGTTCGCCCGGCACGCCGCCGACGTGCTGCTGCTCGAGGTCGGGCTCGGCGGCCGGCTCGACGCCACCAACGTCGTCGAGGCGCCGCTCGCCGCGGTGATCACGCCGGTCAGCCTCGATCATTCGAAGTTCCTCGGCGAGACGCTGCCGGAGATCGCCGCCGAGAAGGCCGGCATCCTCAAGCGCGGCGTGCCCGGCATCGTCGCCGCCCAGGAGCCGGCGGCGATCGAGGTCATCGAGCGCACCGCCGCCCGGCTCAGCGTGCCGCTGCGCGTCTCGGGACAGGATTTTCGCGCCCGCGAGGAGCGCGGCCGGCTGGTCTTCGAGGATCTCGACGGCCTTTTGGACCTGCCGCTGCCGCGGCTCGTCGGCCGCCACCAGATCGAGAACGCCGGCACCGCCATCGCCACGCTGCGCGCGCTGCCGGCGCTCGGCGTCCGCGCCCCGGCGATCGAGCACGGGCTCGGCAGCGTCGACTGGCCGGGCCGGCTGCAGCGGCTCGTCGCCGGCAAGCTCGTCGACATGGCGCCGCCCGGCGCCGAGCTATGGGTCGACGGCGGCCACAACCCGGCCGGCGGGAAGGCCATCGCGGCCGCCATGGCCGAGCTCGAGGAGCGCGTGCCGCGCCCCCTGGTGCTGGTCGCCGGCATGCTCGACACCAAGGATTCGGACGGGTTCCTGCAGCCCTTCGCCGGCATCGCCGCGCATGTGCATGCCGTGCCGGTGGCCTCCAGCAATGCGGGCCGGCCGCCTGCCGAGGTCGCCGAAGCGGCCTGGCGGGCCGGCATTCCTGGCAGCGCCTGGGCCGACATCCCGGCCGCGCTCGCCGGCATCGGCAATACGATCTTCGAGCGGCCGCCACGGATTCTGATCACCGGTTCGCTCTATCTCGTCGGCGAGGCGCTGGCGCTGAACGGCACGCCGCCGGCCTGATCCAGCGGTGCGGCGGGAACGCGCTCGCCCCGACCGGGTTCGTCTGCCGGCGGTGCACGCCGGGAGGACGACCCATGAGCTGGTTCTCACGCATCAAGGACAAGATCTTCGGCTCGAGCGCCAGCGCGGCCGAGGCCGCTCCGGCCGCTCCGGCCCCGGGGGCCAAGCCGGCGGCACCATCGCCGGCAGCCGCCGCGAGCGGCGCCGCGACCGCACGCTCGATGGCCGCGGCCCCCACGGCTCCGGCCTCTCCGCCGCAAGCCGGCGCACCGGCGATGTCCGCGGTCGACGTCGAGGTCGTGCTGTCGGGCATGGCGGCGAAGAACCCGCAAAAACTCAACTGGCGCACGTCGATCGTCGACCTGATGAAGCTGCTCGACCTCGACAGCAGCCTTTCGGCGCGAAAGGAGCTGGCGCAGGAGCTCGGCTACACCGGGGACACCAATGATTCGGCGGCGATGAACATCTGGCTGCACAAGCAGGTGATGAAGAAGCTCGCCGAGAGCGGCGGGAAGGTTCCGGAGGAATTGAGGAGCTGAGCCTCCTCGGCCGAGGGATCAGTCATCCTCCGCGGGCTCGCCTTCGTCATCCTCCGCGGGCTAGCTCCGTCGTCCTCCGCGCCCCCGCTTCGTCATCCTCCGCGAAGGCGGAGGATCCGGTCTTCCCTTCCTGCGACGGAAAGGCTGGGTCCTCCGCCTCCGCGGAGGACGACGAGCGGAGAAGCCTTCGCGGGGGCACGGGGGGAGGCCTGCTCGGAGGACGAGCCGGAAAGCTGCGCGGAGGGCGATGAAGGCCAGTTCGGGAGGCGGCGCGGGACGGCCGCGACCGACCTAGAACCGCCGGCTCAGAAAAGCCGAGCCGGCGAGGCCGTAGCGCCAGGGATTCTCGGCCGCCTTGGTGATGCCGATGCGGCGGCCGACGACGATCTCGGGCACGAAGGTTCGGGCGATCACCGAGAAGGGCGGCCGGTCGAGCGGCAGCCCGTCATGGGCGCGCGAGATGCCGAGCGCCTGGCAGAGCTTTCCCGGCCCCGAGCACAGCAGCCGTTCAGCCTCGACGACGCGCCGCGCCCGCATCGCCGGCAGGCCGGCGGTCGGCGCCAGCGCGCGGATCAGCACCGCCTCCGCCCGATGCTCGGGCGCGCAGACGAAGTTGAGGCACCAGTGGAGGCCGTAGGAGCGGTAGACATAGGCATGGGCCGGCGGCCCGAACATGACGGCGTTGCGCGGCGTCCTGCCGGAAAAACTGTGCGCGGCCGGATCGTCCTGGTCGTAGGCCTCCACCTCGACGATGGTGCCGCCGACACCGTCGAACAGCAGCGTGGCGCCGATCAACTCGGGCGCCACCTCGTGCACGGACCGGGCGAAGAAGCCCCGGCCGAGCAGGCCCGGCTGCGTCATGTGTCCTTCGGACGGTCGTAGCGCACGAGAAGCCAGCCGAACACGCCGACGCCGAGGAGCATCAGCGGCACGCCGAGGATGGCGAAGAGCTGCAGGTCGCTCATTCGCGCAGGCTCCCGAGCAGCGATCGTGCGATCACATGCAGGCCTCCGCCCGCCACGAACCAGACGCCGAAGATCAGAAGCCCGGTGGCTGCATCGACGTCCGGCCCGATCAGGCCGTGGACGAGCGCCGCGAAGGCCCCGACGATGATCGCGCCGGCGGCGATGGCGTTGAGCCAGTTCGCCGTGAGCTTCGTCCGCTCGTTGTGAACGAGGCTCATCCGCCGACCTTCTCGCACTGCATGACGGGCGCCGCGTCGGGGGCGCGCTCGTCGGTGAGCGTCGCGGTCGGTCCCTTCGTCCACCAGATCCAGGGGCCGGAGGCATAGCGGGCGCCCGAGCCCGACAGCACGGTGACGAAGACCAGCGTCTGCCCCTCGACCGGCACCAGCGCGAGCGTGTTGGGCCCGGAATTGACGTAGGTCGCCGCGAGCTTGCCCTTGGCGCCGCAGTCGTAGGCGGCCGCGATCGTCTCGACCGGCGCGTTGCCGGGGATCGGGAGACGGAGTTCGGTGGCGGCCGCGCTCGTCGTTGCGAGCCCAGTGGCTGCGAATAATGCAAGAACTGCTTTCATCGGTCGAACCTCCGCCTCCCCCCTTCTTCGCTCGCCCCTCGTCATTGCGAGCGCAGCGAAGCAATCCAGACCTTCCTTTGCCGCCGTGAAGAGCTGGACTGCTTCGTCGCTTCGCTCCTCGCAATGACGGCAAGGCCCGCCCTCCTCGTCATTGCGAGCGCAGCGAAGCAATCCAGACCTTCCTTGCGGCCGCGAAGAGCGGGATTGCTTCGTCGCTTCGCTCCTCGCAATGACGGAGAGGGCTTCGTCGCTTCGCTCCTCGCAATGACGGCGAGGCCCTCACGCGGCCTTGCGGTCGGCCAAGAAAGTGCCCATGCGGTCGAGTGCGCGCAAAATGTTGGCCTCGGAGTTGGCGTAGGAGATGCGGATGTAGCCCTCGCCGAGAATGCCGAAGTCGGGGCCGCCGATGACGGCGACGCCGGCATCCTCGAGCAGGCTCGAGGCGAGCTTCTTGGCCGAGGCCCAGCCGGTGCCGGAGACGTTCGGGAAGGCGTAGAAGGCGCCTTTCGGCGTCGCGCAGGAGACGCCCGGCAGGCCGTTGAGGCCTTTCACGACGATGCCGCGGCGTCGGTCGAACTCCTGCGCCATCGCCGTCACCGCATCCTGCGGCCCGTCGAGCGCGGCGATGCCTGCCCATTGCGTCGCCGCCGACACGCAGGACCAGGCGTTGACGGCGAGTTTTCGCATCCGGTCGTGGAACCTCTGCGGCCACACCGAATAGCCGAGCCGCCAGCCGGTCATGGCGTAGGTCTTCGACCAGCCGTTGAGCAGGATCACGCGGTCGCGCAGCTCCGGATAGGCGAGCAGGGTCCGGTGCTCGAGCCCGTCGAAGATCAGCTGGTCATAAATCTCGTCCGACAGGATGGCGACATGCGGATGGTCGGCGAGCCCTTTCACCAGCTTGTCGATCTCGGCGGCCGGCGTGACGCCGCCGGTCGGGTTGGCGGGCGAGTTGAGGATCAGAAGGCGCGTCCGCGGCGTGATGAGCGACAGCGTCTCCTCGGCCGAGAAGGCGAAACCGTTCGCCTCGCGGATCGGCACCGGGACCGGGCTGGCGCCGGTGAACTCGATCATCGAGCGGTAGATCGGGAAGCCCGGGTCCGGATAAAGGATCTCCACGCCCGGCTCGCCGAACATCATGATGGCGGCGAACATCGTCACCTTGCCGCCCGGCACGATGGCGACGAGGCCGGGATCGACCTCGACCGCGAAGCGCCGGTGCAGGTCGCGCGCCAGCGCCTCGCGCAGGGGCAAAATGCCCAGCGCCGGCGTGTATCCGTGATGGCCGTCGCGCAGCGCCTTGGCGGCCGCCTCGACGATGTGCGGCGGGGTCGGAAAATCCGGCTGGCCGATGCCGAGGCTGACGATGTCGCGCCCCTGGGCGGCCAGATCGGTGGCGCGGGCGAGGACGGCAAAAGCGTTCTCCTCGCCGATACGGTCGAAGGCGGCGACGGTCTGCGTCATGGGGCGGCTCTCGGTCGCGGGTTTTTCTCGGAACAGCGGTCTTTGCGCGCGGGTTTAGCACCCGAGCCGCGCGGTCGCGCGGGGAAAGTGCCCGCGGCGCTGCCGGCAATCAAGGCCGGACCCCGCCGGGCGAGCAATCCAGTGCATGAAAGGAGAATCCCATGGCCAAGCGCCTCGAAGGGAAGAGGATCGCCGTTCTCGTCGCCACCGGTGTCGAGCAGGTGGAGCTGACCGAGCCGCGGCAGGCGCTGCTCGACGCCGGCGCCACGGTCGAGCTCGTCAGTCCCGACAAGGAAGTGATCGGCTTCAACCACGACAAGAAAGGCGGCTCCTTCCCCGTCGACGTGCCGCTCGATAAGGCGAAGGCGGACGCCTATGACGGCCTCCTGATCCCGGGCGGCCTCTTCAACCCGGACACGCTGCGCCGAAATCCGAAGGCGCTCGACTTCGCGCGCGCCTTCTTCGCCGCCGGCAAGCCGGTCGGCGCTATCTGCCACGGGCCGCAGGTGCTGATCAGCGCCGGCCTCGTGAAGGGGCGCACCATGACCGGCTTCGAGGCGATCCAGATCGACCTCGAGAATGCCGGCGCCATGGTGCGCGACGAGCCGGTCGTGGTCGACAACGGCCTCGTGACGAGCCGCCACCCGGGCGACATCCCGGCCTTCAGCAAGAAGCTGGTCGAGGAGTTCGCCGAAGGCCGGCACGCAAAACAGCGGGCGGCGTAGGTCGTCCCCGACCGCCGTCGTTCCGGGCCCGGGCCGTCGCGCGGGCCGGAATGACGGCCGCTCCGGTGCTGTCGAGCGCTGTTGGCGGTCGGGACAGTCGTCGCCCACCAACGCACTAGAAAGATTGATCTCTTCCAAAGTTCGGAGGCATAACAGCCGCGGGCGTGAGCGCGCCGCTCGAGAACGGCGCCGCGCTCAGGAGAGATCGATGGCGCAGGGCAACGGCAAGACGAACGGCAGTGGCGCGAACGGCGCGCATGGCGGCAATGGCGGGGCGCGACGGCTGCGGTCGCAGGAATGGTTCGACAATCCAGCCAATCCGAGCATGACCTCGCTCTATCTCGAGCGGTACCTCAATTTCGGCCTGACGCGCGAGGAGCTGCAGTCGGGCAAGCCGCTGATCGGCATCGCGCAGACCGGCTCGGACCTCTCCCCCTGCAACCGCCACCATCTCGAGCTCGCCAAGCGCGTCCGCGCCGGCATCGAGGCGTCCGGCGGCGTCGCCTTCGAGTTCCCCGTCCATCCGATCCAGGAGACCGGCAAGCGGCCGACCGCCGGCCTCGACCGCAACCTCGCCTATCTCGGGCTCGTCGAGGTGCTCTACGGCTACCCGCTGGACGGTGTGGTCCTCACCACCGGCTGCGACAAGACCACGCCGGCCTGCATCATGGCCGCGGCGACCGTCAACCTGCCGGCGATCGTGCTCTCCGGCGGGCCGATGCTGAACGGCTGGTACCGCGGCGAGCGCACGGGCTCCGGCACGATCGTCTGGGCGGCGCGGCAAAAGCTCGCGATCGGCGAGATCGACTATGACGAGTTCATCGAGATCGTTGCCTCCTCGGCTGCCTCGGTCGGCCACTGCAACACGATGGGCACCGCCTCGACCATGAACTCGCTCGCCGAGGCGCTCGGCCTGTCGCTGCCCGGCTGCGCGGCGATCCCGGCGCCCTACCGGCAGCGGCCGCAGATCGCCTACGAGACCGGCAAGCGGATCGTCGAGATGGTGTGGGAGGATCTCAAGCCGTCCGACATCCTGACGCGCGACAACTTCGAGAACGCCATCGTCGTCAACTCGGCCATCGGCGGCTCGACGAATGCGCCGATCCACATCAACGCCATCGCCCGGCATGTCGGCGTGCCGCTCGACATCGACGACTGGCAGCACATCGGCCACAAGGTGCCGCTGCTCGTGAACCTGCAGCCGGCCGGAAAGTATCTCGGCGAGGAGTATTATCGCGCCGGCGGCGTGCCGGCGGTGGTCGCCGAGCTGATGGAGCACGGCCTCATCCGCGAGCACGCGCCGACCGTCAACGGCCGCTCGATCGGCGACAACTGCCGCGGAAAAATCTCGCAGGACCGCGACGTCATCCGCGGCTTCGACAACCCGCTCGTCGAGGACGCCGGCTTCCTCGTGCTGCGCGGCAACCTGTTCGACAGCGCCATCATGAAGACGAGCGTCATCTCGAAGGAGTTCCGCGACCGCTACCTGTCAAACCCGGCCGATCCCGACGCCTTCGAGGGCCGCGCGGTCGTCTTCGACGGGCCGGAGGACTATCACCACCGGATCGAGGACCCCTCGCTCGGCATCGACGAGAACACGATGCTGTTCATCCGCGGCGCAGGTCCCATCGGCTATCCGGGCGCGGCCGAGGTCGTGAACATGCAGCCGCCGGCGGCACTGATCGAGCGCGGCATCACCGCCCTGCCCTGCATCGGCGACGGCCGCCAGTCCGGCACCTCGGGCTCGCCGTCGATCCTGAACGCCAGCCCGGAAGCCGCGGCCGGCGGCGGCCTCGCGATCCTGCGCACCGGCGACCGGGTGCGCATCGACCTCAATCTCGGCACCGCGAACATCCTCGTGCCTGACAGCGAGATCGCCGATCGCCGTGCCGAGCTGAAGGCGAATGGCGGCTTCCACTATCCGCCGAGCCAGACGCCCTGGCAGGAGATCCAGCGCAGCCTCGTCGACGACCTCGCCGACGGCGCGGTGCTGAAGCCGGCGGTGAAGTACCAGCGCGTCGCGCAGACGATGGGGATTCCGCGCGACAATCACTGAGGCGACGCGCGCCCGCCATCTGGCGCGCTGAAGCGTTCCACGAACGCCGTCTTGCCGGCTGTGTATTCGCCGCGCGTGGCGGCGCTCGCGGCGAGCGTCTCCTTGAGCGCCTGGTAGGCCGCGCGCACCTCGGGGTCGCTTCGCACCGCCGCAGATCGGCGCCCGTACGCTGCGCCGGTAGGCGCGTGCCGGCAAGCATGGCGACAGGCCCCGAGCGATCGCAGGCGGACGTCGAATCTTCGGGCCGATGCGCCCTCAGCGTGCTATGGCAAAGCCTCAGCTCGGCAGGCCGAGATGGGCGGTCGCCGGCTGCGGAAGCGGAGGGATCGGAACATGGCCATCGATCGACGGGGTTTCTTGAGTGGGCTTCTGGCGTGCCCGGCATGCGTCGCTGTCGGCTATGCGGCCGAGGGTCATCACTGGACCTACGAGGGCGAGACCGGGGCGGCGAAGTGGGGCGAGCTCGAGCCGGGCTTCAAGGCCTGCGCGGTCGGCTCCGAGCAGTCGCCGATCGATCTCACGGGGGCCCGGCGCGCATCGCTCGATGCGGTGAAGCTCGACTGGAAGCCGCAGGCCTACGAGGTCGTCAACAACGGCCACACCATACAGGCCAATGCCGCCCCGGGCAGCGGCATGATGCTCGGCGGCGAGAAGTTCGAGCTGAAGCAGTTCCATTTCCACACGCCGAGCGAGCACGCGATCGACGGCGAGCGCCTGGCGATGGAGGCGCATTTCGTGCACGCGCAGCCGAGCGGGAAGCTCGCCGTGATCGGCGTGTTCCTGATCCCCGGCCGCGCCAATCCGGCCTTCAAGGCCTTGATCGGCGCCGCACCGACGAAAGAGGGCGAAGCCGAGCTGGAGAAGCCGCTCGACGTCAAGGCCCTGCTGCCGAAGTCGAAGGCGCTATTCCGCTACGAGGGATCGCTGACGACGCCGCCCTGTTCGGAAGTGGTCGACTGGATCGTCTACGAGCAGCCGGTCGAAGTCGCCCAGAAGGACATCGACGCCTTCAAGGCGATCTTCCCGATGAATGCGCGCCCTCTGCAGAGCATCAACCGGCGATTCCTGCTCAAGAGCTGAGCGCCGCGCGCGGCGGCCCGCGACAATCACTGACCTTGCGCACGCGCCACGCGTACCCGACAAGAGCGACGGCGGGCCGGGGTGGGGGGCGCTCCCCCGCCCCGGCCGGCGGGCGCGCGGCCCCCCCCCCCCCCCCGCTGCACGAAGCGACCGGCCCCCAGCCGGCGGGAAAACGGGGAGCGAGACATGTCCGAAACGCCGTCCGGGCCGCCGATCGGCCCAGCTGTCGCCGACAAGCCGGCACCGCGGCCGAGCCGCGTCGTGCTCGAGGGGGCCCGCGTGCGCATCGAGCCGCTCGATCCCAAGAAGCATGGCGACGACCTCTGGGCGGCGTGCGGCGAGGGCAAGCGCGACGCCATGTGGGCCTATATGGCGGTCGGCCCGTTTCCGGACCGGGCGAGCTTCGACGCCTATCTCGAGCGCTTCGCCAAATCCGAGGATCCGCTCGCCTTCGCGATCGTAACCAAGCCCGACAACCGGGCGGCCGGCATCGTCGCCTATCTGCGCATCGAGCCGACGCACCGGGTGATCGAGGTCGGCAACATCTGGTACGGCGAGGCGCTGCAGGGCTCGGCCGCCGCGACCGAGGCCATGTACCTCTTGGCAAAGCACGCCTTCGAGGATCTCGGCTATCGCCGCTACGAGTGGAAGACGAACGCCTTCAACGCCGCCTCGCGCAAGGCCGCCGAGCGGCTCGGCTTCACCTTCGAGGGCGTCTTCCGCCAGCACATGATCATGAAGGGCCGCAACCGCGACACCGCCTGGTTCGCGATGCTGGACGGGGAATGGCCGCTGGTGCGGCGCGCCTTCGAGGCCTATCTCGATCCGAAGAATTTCGAGGGCAGCCGGCACAAGAAGAGCCTGCCCGACATTCGCCAGAGTCTTTCCACGGAGCCTGCCTGATGCCGAACCGCCTCTCTTCCAAACGGGCGCTCGTCACCGCCGCCGGCCAGGGCATCGGCCGCGCCTGCGCCGCCGCCTTCGCGGCGGAGGGCGCCGAGGTGATCGCCACCGACCTCGATGTCGGCAAGCTCGAGGGCCTGCGCTGCATGCACCGGCCGCTCGACGTCCGCTCGACCGAGGCGGTCAAGGCGCTCGCGGCCGAGATCGGCCCCGTGGACATCCTCCTCAACGCCGCCGGCTTCGTGCATCACGGCTCGGTGCTCGAATGCACGGAAGGGGACTGGGATTTCTCGTTCGACCTCAACGTCAAGTCGATGCACCGGACGATCGCCGCCTTCGTGCCAGGCATGCTCGAGCGCGGCGGCGGCTCGATCGTCAACATCGCCTCGGGCGCTTCGTCCGTGCGCGGCATCCCGAACCGCTACGTCTACGGCGCCTCGAAGGCGGCCGTGGTCGGCCTCACCAAGGCGGTGGCGGCCGACTTCATCCGCCGCGGCGTGCGCTGCAACGCCATCTGCCCGGGCACGATCGAGTCCCCCTCGCTGGACGAGCGCATCGTCACCCTCGCCGCCGCCACCGGCCAGTCGATCGCGACGGTGCAGCAGGCCTTCGTCGACCGCCAGCCGATGGGCCGGCTCGGCAAGCCCGAGGAGGTAGCGATGCTCGCCGTCTACCTCGCCAGCGACGAGGCGAGCTACACGACGGGGCATATCCACCTGGTGGATGGGGGATTTGCGCTGTAGTATCGCTAATTTGAGCCTCACTCAAATCGAGGGCGGGTCGTCTCGATGAACATCAAGCCACGCGACACGACGATCAAGGCGCTGTTTGAGAGTTCGTTTCTTATAATTCCTCGCTTCCAGCGGCCGTACAGTTGGGACAAGGAAAATATAAATGACTTTTGGGAGGACATATTCGCATCCGGAGGCGATGACTATTTTCTCGGTGCAATGGTATTTTTTCGCACCCAACCGTCATCGAGCGAACTATACGTGGTCGACGGACAGCAGCGGTTGCTAACAATAACTCTTCTTTTATGTGCCCTGCGAGACATTCTGATTAACATGAAATCTAATGAACTTGCTCTTGGCCTTCAGCAGGTAATAGAAAGAAAGGACCTGGATAATTCGAACCGGTTTGTTTTGTTTTCAGAGAACCCGTATCCGTTTCTACAAAACCACGTTCAAGCCTTCGGCAAAGGCAAGCTCAATGTTAAACGGGGGCCCGAGGAAGAAAATATTGCTGCCGCCTACGCAGACCTGTCCAGCCGAGCTCAGGCAGCCGTCGATGCCGCGTCCACTCCTGAGGAAAAGCTGAAGACAATTCGGGACATCCGCGATAGCGCCTTATCTAACCGGATAATATCAATCGAGTTAGACAATGAAAACGACGCATACTTAATATTTGAAACGATAAACACGCGCGGAAAGGATCTTCAAACTGCCGATTTGGTGAAAAATCACCTAACTAGACTTATGAGGCCTACAAACAAAAACAATGATCATGTGCGAGAGTCCTGGCAACAAATACAGTCAACAATAGGTGAATCATCTGCCGAACTTGATATCAATGCATTTCTAGTGCATCATTGGATTTCTGAGCACGAGTATCTCCCTGAAAAGAAACTATTCAAGAGTCTTAGGATAACTATCACCAAGAAAAACTGTCAAGAGTATCTTGATAACATTGTCGAGGAATCGTCTTACTATCGGTCTGTTTTTGAGCCAGGCTATCATAAATTCACAAAAGATGAGATCGATCTTCGGGAGTCGCTTGCCGCGCTGTCGATCTTCCGAGTCCGCCAATTGGCGCCGTTTGCGTTGGCTCTCATGACGAGTTATTTTAAGAAGAAGCTATCCCAGAAAAATACACTGTCCATGCTCCAGCGACTTGAAAATTTCCATTTCAAATTCACTGCGGTAACCTCACAGAGAGGGGCGGGTGGAGTCGCCCTAATGTACTCAAAGGCGGCGAGAGACCTTCGTTCTGCGAAAGATGAGAACTCGAAACGGGACGTGTGCGCGTCGCTGTATGGAAAAATAAGAGATCTTCAACCAGATATAGCTGAGTTTTCACTGGGTTTCAATGATATCCTATTCTCAACGGCGTATACAAGGCAAAGGCAGTTGGTCAGGTACATTCTGAGAAAATTGCACATGTTCGGGGGGAATAAGCCATTTTCTGATTTCGAGCAGTTTAATATAGAACACATACTGCCACAATCATCTGGCGCACCCGAAGAGGTAATAGGAAGTATCGGAAACATGATTTTGATGCCTAAAAAAAGTAACGAAAACATCGCGAATAAGCCATTCGCCCAGAAGAAGGCGGCGATCTTGAAGGAAGGCGGTTACATAGACCCCATTCTGAAGGCATCGAAAACATGGAACGCGAATAAAATTCACGAACGTCTAGAGCATCTGGCTCGAACCGCTTACAAGGAAGTGTGGAAGCTCTAGCATGAACATCCTCATCATCGGCGCCGCCGGCATGGTCGGGCGCAAGCTCACCCAGCGCCTCCTCTCCACCGGCGAGCTCGGCGACAGCCTGATCTCCGGCCTCACCCTCGTCGACGTGGTCGAGCCCGAAAAGCCGGCCGTCGCCGCCTTCCCGGTCGAGACCGGCGTCGCCGACCTCTCCGAGCCGGGAATCGCCGAAAAGCTCGTGGCCAGCCGGCCGGACACGATCTTCCATCTCGCGGCGATCGTCTCGGGCGAGGCCGAGGCGGACTTCGAGAAGGGGTACCGGATCAACCTCGACGGCACGCGCTACCTGCTCGAGGCAATCCGCAAGGTCGGCGATGGTTACCGACCGCGGCTCGTCTTCACCTCCTCGATCGCCGTGTTCGGCGCGCCCTTCCCCGAGGCGATCGGCGACGAGTTCTTCTCCACCCCGCTGACCAGCTACGGCGCCCAGAAGGCGATCGACGAGCTGCTGCTCTCCGACTACACGCGAAAGGGCTTCGTCGACGGCGTCGGCATCCGCCTGCCGACGATCTGCGTGCGGCCCGGCAAGCCGAACAAGGCGGCGTCCGGCTTCTTCTCGGGCATCATCCGCGAGCCGCTCGCCGGCCAGGAGGCCGTGCTGCCGGTGGACGAGAGCGTCCGCCACTGGCATGCCTCGCCGCGCTCGGCGGTCGGCTTCCTGATCCACGCGGCGACGATCGATGGCGAGAAGCTGGGCGCACGCCGCAACGTCACCATGCCGGGCCTCTCCGTCACCGTCGGCGAGCAGATCGAGGCGCTGCGCCGCATCGCCGGCGACAAGGTGACGGCGCGCATCCGCCGCGAGCCGGATCCGGTGATCATGAAGATCGTCGAGGGCTGGCCGCGCAATTTCTCCCCGGATCGGGCGCGCGCGCTGGGCTTCGTCGCCGAGCAGAGTTTCGACGACATCATCCGCATTCACATCGACGACGAGCTGGGCGGCAATTTTTCGGCCTGAATTGGGGCGGCGCCCTTCATCTGCCGGATCGCCTGCGCGCCCTCGGGCGTCAACAGGTGCTTGCCCCAGCGTTTTTGCGGCAACGTCACCGCGTTTCGCGGATCGACGAGCAGGGCCAGCGCCGCGAATGTCAGCGGCAGCACGCTCGGCGGGTCGAGGCGCAGCGGCGTGAACTCCTCGAGGCTGCCGTCATAGGGCGGCCGATGGGCGGCGAGCCGCCAGCATTCCTCCAGCAGCCGCAGCCGGGACTTCGTCTCGAGCGCGCAGCCGAACAGGGCTTGTATGGCGATGTGGGTTTTTACCCCCGGCCGACCCGCCGGCACCTCGGCCGGCGCCTCCCCCACCGAAACCCGGACCAGAATGTCGGCGAGGTCGATGCCGGCGAGCTTCGCGCTCATCGGCTCGACGAGGCGCGGATTGCAGTCGACATAGAGTGGCCCCTCGGGCCCGAGGATGTAGTCGAGCGACAGCGCGCCGTGCCAGTCGAGCGCGGCGCCGAAGCGACGCATGTGCTCGTCGACCTCCGGCCGCAACACGCTCTCCTTGCGGCTCGGGCCGCCGCCGGCGCCGCGCGCGAGCTGCCGGAAGACATGGCACGCGACGAGCCGCCCCTGCGCGAAGACGGCCTGCGCATGCTCGGTCGGGCCGGCCGTGAACGCCTGCACCAGCAGCGGCTCGGCGAAGGTCCCTGCCGCTTCCATCTCGCCCGCCGCCGTCTTCAGCTCGGCCGCGTCGTCGATCTTCCAGATGCCGCGGCTCGCGGTGCCGATCGAGGTTTTGGCGATGATGGGGAAGTCCTTCGTCGCCAGCAGCTCGGCCGGCGTCGCGGCGAACCGGGTCCTCGGATGCGGCAAGCCGAGCCGGTCGAGGAGCCGCGTGAAGCTCGCCTTGCCGTGCGCGATCTCGTAGGCGGCGAAGCTCGGCAGCGCGACGGCGACGTGCGGGGTGAGCCGTTCGGGCACGCGCGCGAACAGAAACCCCTGCTCGTGGATCGGCAACAGCACGTCGAAGCCGCCGCCGGCGACGAGCGTCTCGATGAAGGCGAGGTAGCCGAGCGGGTCGTCGCGCAGGCCCGGGCAGTGGTGGAATTTTTTGACGTAGCGCGAGAAGCGGCCGATGCAGAGCGGATCGGGATCGCAGATCTCGACATGGTAGCCGGCGAGCCCGAGGGCCGTGACCGCCTCGCGGGCCGACGAGCTCGAGCCTTCCGACAGGAGGACGCGGAGGGGTGGCCCGTCGGAGGCCCGGTCGCCTGGCATGGGGTGGCCGCAACTCCGTTCGGACGTCGTGCCCGCGAACGTGCGCGAAGCCGGTCGCCGGCGTCAAGCGGGCGTCTCCCTCGCTATGCGACGGCAAGCGCGATCGGCGTCGACATCGATTGCTTCGACGACATCGTTATGTGACCGAGCTCTCCCGGGCCGGCGCTCCCCTTCCGCAACAGCCCGATCCGGAAGGCTCCTGCCGAAATGGAAAACCGGGTCGCGCCGCGCTATCTAGATAGCCGATCTAGAAGCTGAGCGATTCATGGCCCTGAGCATCAGGACCGAAGAGGCCGACCGGCTGGCGCGGGAGCTCTCCAGCCTGACGGGCGAAACCATGACCGAAGCCGTCACGAAGGCCATGCGCGAACGGCTGGAGCGCGTGCGGCGGGAGCAGGAGGCGCGTGGAGATGTCGCCGCGCGCATGCGCGCCTTCGCGCGTTCCATCGCCCATCGCTACGACCATAGGCCCGTGAGCAAGGCTGAATGGGATGCGGCGAGCGGCGACACGCCCGCGGAATTGCGGCTGCCCGATGCTCGCGGTTGATTCGTGAGCGGCCAGCCGTCGCCCGTGAACCAAGCGGGATCGGCGCCACCTGTGGGGGCATGCTCGCGGGTCAGGAAGGCGAGCCCAGATGGTCCTTAGGCTCCATGCGGTCATGCAGGACCCGGATGATCTCGACCATGCCGGGTTGCACGACGCGATAGAAGATCACGTGCACCGGGCTCGCGACGGGCGCTTCGCGGCTTTCGTCACGGCTGTGCCGGATGTGGAAGCTGCGGGTGCCTGGCGCGAGGTCTGCGTGATCGGCGGTGCAGTTTCCCTCCGGACCGGCGGCGACGCGGCGCATCGCTGCGGCGAGACACGCACGATAGCGCGTGCGCGCCTCCTTGCCGTGAAGCTCCTCGCTCCGCATGAGGATCCTCGCGATGTCGGCCTCGGCCGGCTCGGAAAGCCGATACCGGGCCACGCGGCGATCAGCCGCCCGTCGAAGAAGCGCCGAGGCCGTCCATCCAGGCCTCGAGGTCCCCGTCCTCCACCTCGACGTAGTCGCCGCGATCGAGCGCGGCCACACCCTGCTGGACCAGGTGACGCAGTGTGTCGAGCTTCAGCGCGTCCTCGGCGCGGCGCTGCTGCAGCGCGCGGATGGCGTCGCGCACCGCCTCGCTGGCGTTGCGGTACTCGCCGGTCTTCAGCATCTCGTCGATGAAGGCGTCCTGCTGGGGTGTCAGGCTGATATTGCGGGTCGGCATCGGCGCGGCTCTCGTTGCCTCGGCCGAAAGATAGAGCCTTTGGCAACTGTTGCCAATGGCTCGGCCGCTCCGACCGGCCGCGAAAAAGGGCGGCCGGAGCCGCCCTTCGTCGTTCCTGCGCAGGCGAAACGCCTCACTCGGCGGCGTCGAACCGGTCGCTGCGCTCGCGCCGGGGGCCGCGGTCGCGACGCTCGCGGCGCTCGCCGCCACCCGTGTCCTCGCTCTCGCCTTCCGGCAGGGCGATCGGCTCGCCGGTCTGCTGGTCGACGACTTTCATGGACAGGCGCGTCTTGCCACGCTCGTCGAAGCCCAAAAGCTTCACCTTGACCTTGTCGCCTTCCTTGACGACGTCCGACACCTTGCCGACGCGGTTCGCCGCGAGCTGCGAGATGTGGACGAGGCCGTCCTTGGAGCCGAAGAAGTTCACGAAGGCGCCGAAGTCGACCACCTTCACGACCGTGCCGTCATAGATCTGGCCGACCTCCGGCTCCATGACGATCGACTTGATCCAGTTCAGCGCGGCGTTGATCGCCTTGCCGTCGGCCGAGGCCACCTTCACGGTGCCGTCGTCCTCGACATTGATCTTGGCGCCGGTCTTCTCGACGATCTCGCGGATCACCTTGCCGCCGGAGCCGATCACGTCGCGGATCTTGTCGACCGGGATCTTGATCACCTCGATGCGCGGCGCGTACTCGCCGAGCTCGGCGCGGGCGCTGCCGAGCGCCTTGCTCATCTCGCCGAGGATGTGCATGCGGCCCGCCTGCGCCTGGTCGAGCGCGACGCGCATGATCTCCTCGGTGATGCCGCCGATCTTGATGTCCATCTGCAGCGCGGTGACACCCTGGTCGGTGCCGGCCACCTTGAAGTCCATGTCGCCGAGATGGTCCTCGTCGCCGAGGATGTCCGACAGCACCGCGAAGCGCTCGCCTTCGAGGATGAGGCCCATGGCAATGCCGGCGACCGGCCGCTTCAGCGGCACGCCGGCGTCCATCGCCGCGAGCGAGCCGCCGCAGACGGTGGCCATCGAGGAGGAGCCGTTGGACTCCAGAATCTCCGAGACGATGCGGATCGTGTACGGGAACTCATGATTGGCCGGCAGCATCGGGTGCAGCGCCCGCCAGGCGAGCTTGCCGTGGCCCACCTCGCGTCGGCCGGGCGAGCCCATGCGGCCGGTCTCGCCGACCGAGAAGGGCGGGAAGTTGTAGTGCAGCAGGAACGTCTCCTTGTACGTCCCGGCCAGAGCGTCGACGAACTGCTCGTCCTCGCCGGTGCCGAGTGTCGCGACGACGAGCGCCTGCGTCTCGCCGCGGGTGAACAGGGCGGAGCCGTGCGCGCGCGGCAGCACGCCGACCTCGGCCACGATCGGCCGCACTGTCTTCAGATCGCGGCCGTCGATGCGGCTGCCCTTGTCGAGAATCTCCCAGCGGACGATCTTCGCCTCGACTTCCTTGAAGACGGTCGCGACGAGCTGTGCGGACGGGGCGCTCTCGTCGCCCTCCTTGCAGAGCGCCTCGACCGCCTTGGCCTTGGCGGCGCCGATCTTGGCGTAGCGCTCCTGCTTGCCGCGCGTGGCGTAGGCGTCGCGCAGATCGGCCTCGACGATCTCGCGCACGCGGGCCTCGAGCGCGGAATTGTCGGCCGGGGCGAAGTCGCGCGGCTCCTTGGCGGCGCGCTCGGCGAGCCGGATGATGGCGTCGATCACCGGCTGGAAGCCGGCATGGCCGTGCATGACGGCGCCGAGCATGACGCTCTCGGGAAGCTCCTTGGCTTCGGACTCGACCATCAGCACGGCGTCGGCTGTGCCGGCGACGACGAGGTCGAGATCGCTCGAGGCGATCTGGTCGAGCGTCGGGTTGAGCACGTACTGGCCGTTGATGTAGCCGACGCGGGCGCCGCCGATCGGTCCCATGAAGGGCACGCCCGACAGCGTCAGGGCGGCCGAGGTCGCCACCATTGCGACGATGTCGGAATCGTTCTCGAGATCGTGCGCGAGCACGGTGACGACGATCTGCGTCTCGTTGCGGTAGCCCTCGACGAAGAGCGGCCTGATCGGACGGTCGATCAGCCGCGAGATCAGCGTCTCGCGCTCGGTCGGCCGGCCCTCGCGCTTGAAGTAGCCGCCCGGGATGCGGCCCGAGGCGTAAAACTTCTCCTGGTAGTTCACGGTCAGCGGGAAGAAGTCGAGGCCCGGCTTCGGCTCCTTGGCGGAGACGACGGTGGCGAGCACGACGGTCTCGCCGTAGGTGGCGAGAACGGCGGCGTCCGCCTGGCGCGCCATGCGGCCGGTTTCGAGGACGAGCTTACGGCCCGCCCAGTCCAGTTCCTGGCGATGGATGTCGAACATGGTCCTTGGTTTCCTGTCGGAAAAGCGGAAGAGCCATGGACAAGACGGCGAGACGCTCCCACGCGGCCCGAACGGGGTTGCGGCGGCACAGAGCGTCCGGCGATCCTGCCATGGCTTTCCTTGCTGTCGGCGCGCGGCCCTATTGCCGGCGCCCGGCTTGTCGGCCCCGCTAGCGGCGGATGCCGAGGCGCTCGATCAGCGAGCGGTAGCGCGCCTCGTCCTTCGACTTCACATAGTCGAGGAGCTGGCGCCGCTGGCTGACCATCTTCAAAAGACCCCTGCGGGAATGGTTGTCCTTGGCGTGGGTCTTGAAGTGCTCGGTGAGGTTGGTGATGCGCTCGGTCAGGATCGCGACCTGCACTTCCGGCGACCCGGTGTCGCCGCTCTTGGTCGCGTACGCGCCGACGAGCTCCTGCTTGCGTTCAGCCGTGATCGACATCGTATAGTCCTTTGCGTTGTCGAAGGTGTGGGGGCGTCGAGCCCCGGACTCGGCCGGGCCGGGATGTCGTCCAGCTCGGTCGGCTAAGGCGGGCGCGCGTCCAGCGGGCACCTCGCCGGCGCGGACCCTACAGAAAACCGCACCGAAAGCCAGCGAATTCTCGCCGCAGGGGTATAGCTCCGTCATTGCGAGCCACGTCATTGCGAGTTGGGCACCGGCCCTCGGCCGACCCTGGCGGATGAAAACTTGCTGAGAGTCAATCCCATCTCTCCCTCATTGCCGGGCTTGTCCCGGCAATGAGGGAGAGGATTAGTCGCGAGACGAGTCGAATGCGTTCCTCGCGCCCGAGTTTCTTCCTCGGAGCACCGGCGACGAAGCGATCCAGCCTGGCGGCGCAGGAAGGAAGCTGGATTGCTTCGCTTCGCTCGCAATGACGCGGCGAGGCGGCCGGTTCCTACTAGCGGCAATCGAGATAGCGCCGGAAGACCCAGCCGAGCGGCTGGCCCGAAGCAGCGTCGGCGATCCGTGCCCATGTGGTGTCGGGGTCGTCGGGGTCGTCGGCGCCGTCCGAGACGATGCTCACGCGTCGGCCGTTCGGCAGCGTGCCGGTGATCCGGCCGTTCGGCGCCTCGCGCAGGTTGAGCGGCGTGCCGGACGGATCGGCAACGAGGCAGCTGCCGGCCGGCGGAGGCGCCACCGGTATCGGACAGGCGAGGTAGCGCCGGAACACCCAGCCGATCGGCCGTCCGCTGGCGCCGTCGCCGATCCGCGCCCAGGTCTGCCCTTCGCCCGAGAGGATCCGCACCGGAAGCCCGTTCGGCAGCGTGCCGGTGATGCGGCCGTTCGGCCCGTCGCGAACGTTCAGCGGCGTCCCCGACGGATCGGCGACCCGGCAGCCGCCCGTCTGCGCGAGGGCGCCGGCCGCCGAGAGGGCGGCGCATGCGAGACCGAGGGCAAGCCCGCGGATCATCGCCGCTTGCGGCCGCCGCCGACGCGAACCGAGAGGTCGAAGATGCGCCGCGGGTGCAGCATGCCGCGATCGACGTCGCCGAGCGCGACCAGCTGTCCCGCCGCCTCGACCGAGACGATGCCGGCGGCGACCGGTGCGTCGCGGCCGCGCAGCAGCACCGACTGGCCG
>JAEZCD010000283.1 GCA_023430145.1 Pseudomonadota bacterium | reverse complement strand
GCGCTCCACAGGCCGTCGAGGCCGCGCCCGTGCTCGAGCCGCTGCTCGTCGCCGGGCAGGAGGCGCCGCGCGGCGATGACGCCGACCCCGGTCAGCAGCATGAGATAGAGCGCCAGCGATGCCGCGTCGGCGATCACCGAAGGGCCGAAGCTCGACAGGCGGCGGTAGATCAGCGTCGTCAGCGTCAGATAGTTCACCGGCAGGCCGAGCAGCGCCGGGATGCCGAAATTGCCGATCGCGGCGACGAAGCAGAGGAGGCCGGCGGCGATCAGATGGCCGCGCAAGAGCGGCAGGATGACGAGCCGGACGACCTGCCAGCGGCTCGCCCCGTCCGCCTCGGCGGCCTCGGCGAGCTCGCGCGGGATCTGCCGCAGCCCGGCCCGCAACAGCACGAAGGCGAGCGGCGCGTGGTGGAGGGCGAGCACGAAGACGATGCCGCCGGCGCTGCGCAGCGGGTTGGGCGTGCCGGGCGGCGGCGCGAGGCCGAGCGTGTTCAGGAGCGGCGAGGCGGCCCCGGTGGCGTCGATGAAGGCGAGCGCCACGACCTGCGGCGCCATCATCATCGACAGCACGAACAGGAAGGCGAAGGTCCGTCGGCCCCTGATGTCGGTGAGCGTCACCGCGAGCGCGGAGACGAGGCCGATCGCCAGCGCGATCGCGGCCGAGACGACACCTGTCTCGAGGCTGTGGCCGAGGGCGCGCAGCGCCGCCGTCGAGACGAGCTCCTGCCACACCGCATCGGGGGCCAGCGCGCCCTGCCGGGTGAGCGCTGCGAGCAGCAGCCGCCCCGTCGGCAGCAGCGCGAAGACGACGAGGGCGACCGCGAGGCCGGCGATCAGGACGATCGGCGCCGCGCGGCCGTCGAGCTTTCCGAAACGCGGCGGAGGGCTCCCGGCCGGGAGCTCCGCGGCCGGGATCTCCGCTGCCGTCACTGGGCGAAGATGTCGCTGAAGCGCTTCTTGTTCTGCGTCTCTTCGGCGAGCGCCTTGCCGGCGTCGAACTTCATCAGCTTGATGGTCGCCGGATCCGGATAGCCAGGCGGCAGCGCGACGCCGGGCAGAGCGGGGATGTAGCCCTGCTTGGCGGCGAGCGCCTGGCCGTCCTTGGAGAGGATGAAGTCGACGAAGGCTTTGGCCGCTTCCGGGTTCTTGGTCGTCGAGAGGATGGCGACCGGCTCGGTGATCGCCGACACGCCTTCCTTCGGGAACACGAACTCCACGGGCGCGCCCTTGGCCTTCTCGCGGATCGGCATGAAGTCGACGATCATGCCGTACAGCATCTCGCCGCCGGCCACCTTCTTCAGCACGTCGCCATTGCCGCCGGCCGCGAGCGCCTTGTTGTCGGCGAGCGCCTTGTAATAGTCCCAGCTCCCCGGGAGGTTCTCGGTCAGCGTGACGGTGTGGATCATCGCCGCGCCGGAGTTCAGCGGCGAGGGCAGGGTGACGAGACCCTTCGCCTCGGGCTTCTTCAGGTCTTCCCAGGAGGCCGGCTTCAGCGGCGCCTTGGTGTTGTAGACGATGCCGGTGGTGATCAGCTTGGTGCCGAACCAGCTCTTGTCGGGATCGTGGATGCCGGCCGGATAGGCGGAGGTGTCGGCGCCCGGATGGGCGAGCAGGCGCTTCTCCTTCTTGAGCTGCTCCATGGTCACCGAATCGGCGATCAGCAGCACGTCGGCCTGCGGCGCGCCGGCCTCGATCTCGGCCCTGAGCTTGGCCATCACGCGCGGCGTGCCGTCGCGGACGAAGGAGACGTCGACCTTCGGGTGCTTCGCCTTGAAGGCGTCGATCGTCTGCTGCGCGTCGGTCTGCGGCTGGCTCGTGTAGAGGACGAGCTTACCCTCCTGCGCGGCGGCCGGAAGGATGCATGCCGCCCCGAGGGCGGCAGCGGCGGCGATTCGGCTGAGCATGGCGTCTCCGTTGGTGTGCGGCCGGCGGACCCGGCTTCTCGGGAGCTGCCGGCGGAGGATGCAGCCCGCCGGCTAGACGCCTTATATGACAGGGCGGTGACAGGAGGAATGCACCCGGTGCAGGCCGGCCGGCACCCTCTTTCTCTCCCGGCGGGCCCAGCGGGCTGCGGCCAGCGCACCTCTAGCCGCGAGGGAGCCGTGTTCGTCGCGCGTCGGCGATGGGCTCCGGATTCCGGTCGGATCATCCCTCCACGAGCTTCAGCCCGACGATGCCGACGAGGATCAGTGCGATGAAGCCCAGCCGAGCGGCCGAGGCCGGCTCGTCGAGCGCCACCATGCCCACGATCGCCACACCGACGACGCCGATCCCGACCCATATCGCATAGGCGGTGCCGAGAGGGAGACTTCTCAGCGACAGTGTCAGCAGGACGAAGCTCACGGCCGCCGCGACGAGGCCGATGGCGCTCGGCCAGAAGCGCGTGAAGCCGGCGCTCTCCTTGAAGGCGGTCGCCCAGACGATCTCGAGCACGCCTGCGGACACCAGAAGCAGCCAAGCCATCACGGGACTCCAGGGAATGGGGGCCGGCCATCAGGCGACGCAGCCGCCGTCGGAGCCTGAGCCCCGGCACCGCCCTATATCGCTTTCTATCGGTTCCGCGCCGAAATCGAGATTCTCGCCGTCCTCCACGGTGCCCACCGGTGGCCGGACAGATTCGGACAACAGGATCCGGCCGGAGAGGCGGCTCATCCGCGATTGCTCGCGATCTGCTCACCCCACCCGATAGCGCTCCATCACCGCCGGATCGGGCTCGTAGCCGAGCCCGGGCCCGTCCGGCACGGCGATCGTCCCTGCGGTGTCGATGCCGATCCGGCCGTCCCACAGACAGGCCTCACGGTTCATGTAGAACACCTCGACGAACGTGCCGTCCTCGCGCAGCGACATCAGCTGCAGCGTCGCCAACAGGCCCGGGCCGAAATAGGGCGAATGCGGCGCCAAGCGGACGCCCATGCTGTCGGCGAGCTCGGCGACGCGCAGATATTCGGTGATGCCGCCGACCTTGATGACCGAGGGCTGCGCATGCGAGACGGCGCCGGCCTCGAGCATCTGCCGGAACTGATGGACCGTGCAGGCGTTCTCGCCCGCCGCCACGGGGAGTCCGCCATCCCGGCGCACTTTCGCGAGGGTCGAAAAATCCTCCGGCGGCCAGACCGGCTCCTCGAGGAACATGGGCGCCGCCGCCCGGACCGCGTGCGCGAAGGCGATCGCCGCGGCTCCGTCCATCGGGCAGTTCAGGTCGACCATCAGCGGAACGCCCTCGCCGATGGCCTCGCGCGCGGCGAGCACCGGCGGCACCGTCGTCTCGTGCAGCTTGATGGCGGCATAGCCCTTGGCCAGCGCCGCCTCGCATTCGCCGGCGACGAGGCGCGGATCGCCGATCCGCAGCAGGCTCGCATAGGCCGGGATGCGCTCGCGCCTGCGTCCGCCGAGCAGGCGATGCAGCGGCACGCCCTCGGCCCTGGCGGCGAGATCCCAGAGCGCGATGTCGAGCCCCGACAGCGCGAACATGGTGATGCCGTAGCGGCCGAAGAGATGCAGGTTGCGCTGGATGCGCTCCATGAAGGCGGGGATGCCGGCGGCACCCGGCGCCTCCTGCCCGCGCGCCTGCGGGGCCACCATCTCGTCGATCGCCGTCGCGGTCGAGCGCGGGCAGACATAGCCCCAGGCGTCGCCCCAGCCCGTCAGTCCGGCGTCGGTCGAGACCTCGACGAGCACGATGTCGACGGCGGCGATGGCCGAAGCGCCCTGCTTGAAGCTCGCGACGCCGGCGTCATAGGGGATGCGGATGTGATGCGCGCGTACCTCGGTGATCTGCATGCGCCGTCCTCCCCGGTTGCCCGCAGAGAGGATCGCAGCGCGATTCGCCTGTCAAAGCGTGGCAATGGCCCTCGAGGAGAGGCCACCTACTCCATCCAGGCGATCCGCTGGCCGGCGGCGAGGAAGCGCAGCGGGTTGACGGCCTCGTTCTGCACCCGCGTCTCGTAGTGCAGATGCGGGCCGGTCGAGCGGCCGGTCGAGCCGACGCGGCCGATGACCGTGCCGGCGACGATCTCCATCCCCTCGGCGACGTCGACGGCGCTGAGATGGCCGTAGCGCGTGGCGAGCCCGTCGCCGTGGTCGACCTCGACCATCAGTCCGTAGCCGCCGTTCATGCCGGCGATCGTCACCCGCCCGGCGCCGGTCGCCCGCACGCGGGTACCGGCCGTCGCCTCGAAGTCGAGCCCGGCATGGAAGGCCGGGATGCGGAAGAAGGGATCGAGCCGCTGCCCGAACGGGCTCGCCAGCGGCGCGCCGGCGATCGGCTCGCGGATCGGCAGCCGGGCGATTCCGTGCTCGAGATGGGCGAGGTCGGCGCGGGCAGCGGCGAGCTCTGCGAGGCGGCCGTCGAACGAGCCCGAAGCCGGGCGCTGCGGGGCGGCGACGAACGGTCCGCCGAGGCCGCTCGGCCCCTCCTCCGCACCGAGGTGGCGCAGGCCGAGCTCGGCGCCGACGAGGCGCAGCGCGGTGCGCCGCTGGTCGATGCTCCGCTGTAGCGCGGCGAGGAAGCGGGCCTGGTCGCGGTCGAGCGCGCCGAGCCGGTCGGCGAGTTGCACGGCCGCATGCTCGCCCGCGTCGACGGCGGAGGTTTTGCGCGTCGCCGGCGCATCGGCGGCTGGCGTCTCGAGCGGCCGCGGCCGCCGCAGCTCGGGCGCCGACGTGGCGGGACGCAGGGAGAGCTCGGGCTCCGGCTCGGAATCGCCGCTCGCGAGCTGCTTCAGGAGCGCGTGCCGGCGTTCGAGCTGCGCCTGCCGGTCGGCGAGGGCGGCGAGCGCGCGCTCGAGCCCGGCCTTCTCGGCCAGCGCCTGGCGGCGCAGCCGCTCGGCATCCGCCCGCAGCGCGTCGATCCGGTCCTCGTAGCCCCGCTGCACGCGGCTATTGCGGTCGAGGATCTCGGCCAGGAACTCGTCGCGGAACAGCACGTAGCTGGTCAGCGCCACGGTCCAGCAGGCGCCGAGGAGGACGAGCGCCGCGGCGGCGGCGAGGACGGTCCGCGACAGCACGAGGCGGCGGCTGCCGCGGGCCGAGTGGAAGACAAAATCGGCGGCTCGGCCGAGGCGAACGACAGAAGGCATCGAGCGGTCCCGTGAGCAGCGAGCGACCGGGGCAGCATGATTCGTTAGGGTTAATGCCCCGTTGCTCACCCGGAGCGGAAGCTCACAAGGCGCGGGCGGCCTGCAGCACCTCCTCGGCATGGCCCGGCACCTTCACGTTCTCCCAGACCCGGGCGATCTTGCCGTCGGCATCGATCAGCACCGTGGTGCGCAGCACGCCCATGTATTTGCGGCCGTACATGCTCTTCTCGCCCCACACCCCGTAGCGCTCGAGGACATCGTGCTCGGGATCGGCGGCGAGCGTCAGCTTCAATCCGTACTTGCCGCGGAATTTCGCGTGGCTGTCGATCGAATCGGGCGACACGCCGATCACCTCGGTGCCGGCGGCGGTGAACTCCGCCCGCCGCGCGTCGAACTCATGCGCTTCGAGCGTGCAGCCCGAGGTATCGTCCTTGGGATAGAAATAGAGTACGATCTTGCGCCCGCGCAGGCTGGCGAGGCTGACGCGTGCGCCGCCGTCGGTCGCCAGATCGAATGCCGGCGCCGCGGCGCCAACGGTGAGCGAATCGGTCACGTGCCCTCCTTTGGTCTGATTGTCGGGGGATATCAGCGATGTGGCCCGTGACGGCCGGGGGCGACCGGGGCGCTGGTTACGACTGGCCACATGATCCCACGGCCTGTACTTTGCGTGCAATGATGTATTCGTACTGCCCCGTCGAGTCGCGGAGCCGGCTCCGCTGATGGCCCTGTCCCGGAGCCCATCCGGCAGCGAGCCGCCACTCGCTCTGCGCCGCCCGCGGCGCCGGGGCAGGACGATCGCGCTCGTCGCGCTCGGCATGCTGCTGTCGATCGCCGGGGCGGCGGCCTATGTCTATTACAGCGTGCTGCCGGCGGCGATCGCGCCGCGCCTCGTCGCCGTTCTCGAGGCCCGGCTGGGTCCAGGCCATCGGGTGACTGTCGGCGAAACCCGCCTCATCACCAGTTCCGGCCGCATCGAGCTGCAGGCCGCCGAGCTCGGCATCACCGATCCGGAGGGACGCGAGGTCGCCTTCGCGCCCGACGCACGGGTCGAGCTCGACAGCGCGGCGTTGATGCGTGGCGAGGTGGCGATCGCCTCGCTGCATCTCGACCATCCGCGGCTCGTCCTGCGGTCGCCGGTCGAAGGCGAGACCGCGCCCCCGCAGGCGCCGGTCTCGGCCGTCAACCGCGACCTGCTCGCCCACCTCGTCGGCACGCTCGACCGGCTGACGGCGCCCGGCGGGGCGGCAGCCGCGCTCGAGGAGGTCCGCGTCAGCTCGGCCGCGCTGGTGCTCGACCGCGCCGACGCCGAGGACACGACCCGGCTCGATCGGCTCTCCGTGCAGCTGAGGCGCGGCGACGCCAACGGATTCGCCATCACCGTCTCCTCCGAGGGCTCGGTCGACCGCTGGTCGGCGACGCTGACCTCGACCGCTCCCTCCGCCGAGGGCCGCGTGTTCGACCTCGGGCTCGACAGCGTCAGCCTCGCCACGGTCGCCCGGCTCGGCGGCCTCGATCCGGCGCCGGACTACGATGCCACCGTCTCCGGCCATATGAGCATCCGGCTCGACCGGAATGCCGTATTCCAGGCCGGAGAAGCGCGGCTCGACCTCGGCGCACTCACTTTCCTGCTTCCTGGACCGGGCAAGACCAAGCTCGCTTTCGACCGCGTGCAGCTGCGCGGACGCTGGGACGGGGAGGCGCGCTCCATCAAGCTCGATCCCTCGCCGGTGGTCGGCGGCGGCGGCGGCGTGACGCTCGTCGGCGAGGCCCTCGCGCCCGCCGTCGGCAGCGCCGATCCATGGCAGATCCGGCTGCAGGGGCTGCAGGCGGAGGTGCCGGGCGAGCCGGGCGATCCGCCGCTGCGCCTCGACGCGCTGACCGCCCGGGCGGCGTTCCATCCCGACAAGTCGATGCTGGAGCTGCTCGAGGGTCATATCGTCGGGCCGACCGTCAATGTCGCCCTGTCGGGCAGCGTCACCTTCGGCGACAGCTCGCCGGCGATCGCGCTCGGCGTCGCCACGGCGCCGATGACGGTGTCGGCGATGAAGCGCCTGTGGCCGTTCTTCCTCGCCGCGCCGGTGCGCGAGTGGGTGCTCGCGAACGTGCTGTCCGGCTCGGTCTCCGGCTTCTCGATGATGGCCGACATCAAGCAGGGCGTGCTCGCGGCCCAGAAGCCGTTCGAGCCCCTGCCCGACC
>JAEZCD010000040.1 GCA_023430145.1 Pseudomonadota bacterium | reverse complement strand
CGGCCGTGAGCCTCTTCCCTCTCCCACAGGGTGAGGGTGCCGCCGAGGCGGCGGGTGAGGGGTTACCGAGCTTCAGGACGGGCGCCGTTGCGGAGCTTCAGAACAAGCGCTGCGACCCCTCATCCGGCCGCTTCGCGGCCACCTTCTCCCCCTGGGAGAAGGAAGAGTTCCCCCCCAATTGGACCCTTCACGCGTTTGGCGTAAACCTCGGCCCGGCCGGCAAACTCCCGCAAGGTGACCCTGTGACATTCCCCAAGCCCGTTCCCGAGCTGCATACCAACACGTTCGCCTACGAGACGACGCCCATGGTCAAGCCGACCGGGTTTCGCGAGTACGATGCGCGCTGGCTGTTCGGAAAGGAGATCAACCTGCTCGGCGTCGAGGCGCTCGGCATGGGCCTCGGCACGCTCATCGCCGAGCTCGGCGTGAAGCCGGAGATCGTCACCGGGCACGACTACCGGTCCTACTCCTCCTCGATCAAGATGGCGCTGACGAACGGCCTGATGGCCGCCGGCTGCAAGGTGCACGACATCGGGCTGGCGCTCTCGCCGATGGCCTATTTCGCCCAGTTCGCGCTCGACGTGCCCTGCGTCGCCATGGTCACCGCCTCGCACAACGACAATGGCTGGACGGGCGTCAAGATGGGCGTCGACCGCCCGCTGACCTTCGGCCCCGCCGAGATGACGCGGCTGAAGGAGATCGTCCTCTCCGCCGCGTTCAAGCTTCCTGGCGGCGGCTCCTACGAGCTGCATGCGGGCTTCCCCGAAGTCTATATGGACGACCTGCTCAACCGGCCGAAGCTCTCGCGCAGGCTGAAGGTGGTCGCCGCCTGCGGAAACGGCACCGCCGGCGCGTTCGCGCCGCGCGTGCTGGAAGCGCTCGGCTGCGAGGTGGTGCCGCTCGACTGCGAGCTCGACTGGACGTTCCCGAAATACAATCCGAACCCCGAAGACCTCGAGATGCTGCACGCCATCCGCGACACGGTGCTGGCCACTGGCGCCGATGTCGGCCTCGGCTTCGACGGCGACGGCGACCGCTGCGGCGTGGTCGACGACGAGGGCGAGGAGATCTTCGCCGACAAGGTCGGCGTCATGCTGGCACGGGACCTGTCGACGCTGCATCCGGGGGCGACCTTCGTCGTCGACGTGAAGTCGACCGGCCTCTTCGCCGCCGACCCGGTGCTGAAGGCCAATCAGGTGAAGCCCGACTACTGGAAGACGGGCCATTCCTACCTCAAGCGGCGCGTCAAGGAGCTGAACGCCCTCGCCGGATTCGAGAAGTCCGGCCACTACTTCTTCAACGCGCCGGTCGGCCGCGGCTATGACGACGGCCTCGTCTCGGCGATCGCCATCCTCGACATGCTGGACCGCAATCCCGGGAAGAAGATGTCGGATCTCAAGAAGGCGCTGCCGAAGACCTGGGGCTCGCCGACCATGAGCCCGCACTGCGCCGACGAGGTGAAGTACGGCGTCGTCGACAAGGTGGTGAAGCATTTTCAGGACATGCAGGCCAAGGGCGAGTGGGTCGCCGGCCAGAGCATCTCGAGCATCGTCACCGTCAACGGCGTCCGCGTGACGGTCGACGACGGCACCTGGGGCCTCGTCCGCGCCTCCTCCAACAAGCCCGAGCTGGTCGTCGTCGTCGAGAGTCCAGTCTCCGAATCGCGCATGCGCGAGATGTTCGCCGCGGTCGACGGCGTGCTCAGGCAGCACCCCGAGGTCGGCGCCTACAACCAGACGATCTGAGGCGCCGCCGGATCACAGGGGCGTTGTCCTGCGCGAAAGAGCAGCCCGCTTGGGGCGCGCCGGAAACACCGTCGTCATCCTGCGCGAAGGCCAGGATCCCACCTTGGGGGCCGTTCGGACACAGGAGATGGATCCTGCGGTCGAGCCGCAGGATGACGACCGCCACGGGCTTCCCGGCCCTTCGCCGCCCGCCGGCAGGAGCGCGCTCGCCTGCCCCGCCTACTGCCGCAAAATCCGCTCGGTGCCGCGCGGCTTGACGTAGATCGTCTCGCCGAGCGCCAGTTCGCCGAACACATCGTTCACGAGTGGCGCATGATAGGTGTAGTCGACCCGCGCCATGATCACCGAGCTGCCCCTCGTGGCGAGGCCCGCGGGCAGCGTCACCGCGGTGCCGCTCTTCATCGCGCCGGCATTGCGGCTGACCGACCAGTCGACCTTGGTGGCGCCGGCATCGTCGGTCCACACGCTGGTCACCACCATCTGCACGCCGGCGCTCGGATAGGGCGTCATGATCGTCGCCGCGGCGTCGAAGATGTTGCTCATGTCGGCATCGGTGACGACGTTGAACTGCGCCGTGAGGTCGCCGAGCGTGCGGGCGAGCAGCGTCACCTTGCGGTCGACGGCGATCGCCTGGCCGACGGTGAGGCCGCCGATATACATCGCCAGCATGACCGGCAGGATGAAGGCGAACTCGATCGCCGCGACGCCGCGCTCGGCACGCGCGAAGCGGCGCAGCAGCGGCCAGCGAAGCAGCGGCGAGCGCGAGAGCCCGATCATTCGAACGGCTCGTTGCGGAAGGCAGCGGTGGCGGCGATCAGCCGCTTGCCGTCCGGCCGGTCGGCGAGCGAGAGCCCGACCAGCGAGGTGACGAGCGGCCACTCGTAGGAGGCGCGCACGACGACTATGTCGCCGCCGATTCCGGGCGCGTATTGCGGCTGCTCGTCCTCGTCTGGCCGCGGCGCGCTGCCGGCGAATGCGGCGTAGGTGCGTACGTCGACCTTCAGCGCCTCGCAGTCGATCAGCCCGCGCATCCTGTCGCAGACCTGCTGCCGGAACTGGTCTTGCGAAAAATTCTGCTGCTGCGCCTGCCCGGTCATGATCAGCCGCGCCGCATCCGCGGTCGCGGTCTCCAGCGCCTGGCCGGCGAAGAACACGATCGCCGTCTCGATGATCGCGAACATCAGCGTGAAGAAGGGCAGCGCGACGATGGCGAACTCGATCGCCGTCGCGCCCGCGGCATCGTCGCGGAAACGGCGCAGCACGCCGCAGCGGCGAACCGCGTCCTCCCTGCCCAGGCTCTCGGCTGCGTTCACGTCGATCGCCGCATTCGGTCGAAATCGACTGTAAATGTAGCGATCCGGCGTGCGCCGCTCATTACCGCCGGCAGGCCTTCCGGCGCTTTCGTGAATTCAGGGTTAACGCGAACGCATCCACTTTACTCGCCGCCCTGCCCTTTCGACAAGCCGGTCCGCTTGGTGATGGCGCCGGCGACGGAATCGAAATACTCGCTGCGGTCGCCGACCCGCAACGTCGTCTCGCAGAGCGGCGCGCAGGCATAGGTCTCGCGCCCGGTGCCGCGATAGACGGTGACGACGCCGGCCTCGGAGGCGGTAACGTCGACGCCGACGTCCGAGAGCGTGCGGCCCTTGTCGTCGAGAATGAGGATGTTGGTGCGGCCGTAGGAGCGCCCGGTCACCACCATGACGCCGTTCTGCTGCACGGTGGCGTCGGCGACGAGCGGATTGCCGACGACGATGGTCGAGGTGCCGGCCGGGAGGCGCGAAACCTGCGCGTGGTCGATCTGCACCGACAGGCGCTGCGCTTCCACCGCCGCGGCGGGCACGATCACCGCTCCGGCGAGGAGAGCGCCTGCCGCCGAAACCCGTCCGGCTCGAGCCATTCGCGTCATCAGTCGCTTTCCTTGCGCGATATCGCGCGCCTTCCCGTCTGTAATCCGGGTTGGTGTACGAACCGCTAATCGAGCCCGGCTTCCGCAGCGCGCAGGCCTGGCGAAGACACCGATTTGGAGACATCACATGAGGGGCCACCGTGCCTTCAAGTCAAATTATACTAAAATTTTAGCTATATGAGATTCATTAACCAACGACTCTTCTTCCTTCAAGTTTATCGACTGCTTGCGTTGGCTTAACGCTCTGGCAAGCGCAGATAGGACAGCATCCCCGTTGACCGGTGAAAGCGCAAAGAGAACGCCGGGACCGGGCGGCAAAGACCCTACGTTGGAGCGGGAAGTCATGAAGAGCCTCACTCGTTTTCTGAAGGACGAGTCCGGTGCGACGGCCATCGAGTACGGCCTGATCGCTGCCGGCATCGCCATCGTCATCATCGTCGCGGTACAGCTGGTCGGAACCAATCTCGACATCATCTTCGACCGGATCGCCGCCGCGCTCACGGTCCCTGCCTGAACGACCCGCTCGATGCCGCTGCCGCCCCGGCGCCGCAGCCGCCCCTCGCACTCGACCACAG
>JAEZCD010000001.1 GCA_023430145.1 Pseudomonadota bacterium | reverse complement strand
CCGCCGTGCCGAGCGCCGCGACGGCGCGCGCGGCCTCCGCCTCGGCGATCGCGCGGTCGCGCGTCTTGGCGGCCCAGATGCCGGCGCAATCGCCGACGGCATAGACCTCGGCGAGGCTGGTGCGCTGGTCGGCATCGAGCACCGGGGCGTAGCCGCCGCGCTCGGCCTGGAACGCGATCATGCCGCCCGCCGCGTCGATCAGGTCGATGACCGGCGTGGTGCCGACCGCGAGCACGATGCCGTCGCACGGGATCGCACGTTCCCCACCGAACGGCTTTCCAGCCTCGTCGAGGCTCGCGGCCAGCGCCGCCTCGACGCCATCGCGCCCGGCCGCCTCGCGCACGACGTGGCCGGTGAGGATCTCCGTCCCGCCCTCGCGCAGCCGTGCCAGCAGCTCCGCATCACCGACGACCTCCGGCGCCTGCTCGACGATCGCCGCGATGGCGGCGCCCGCCGCGCGCAGGGCGAGCGCCGCGGTCAGCGCTTCGGTGCCGGAGCCGAGCACGACGACGTTTCGCGGGCCGAGCGCGCCATAGCGCGTCGCAAGGGCGAGCGCGGCGGTGGCGCCGAGCACGCCGGGTCTTTCCCAGCCGGGAAAGCCGAGGCCGATGTCGCGCCGGCCGCAAGCGAGGATGACGTGCCGCGCCTGCACGAGCCGGCAGCGCTCCTGGTCGGCGAGGCCGGCGACGAGGCCGGGCATCCAGCCGAGCGCCGGGCCGTTGGCGTAGAGCGCCCAGCAGGCGGTGCCGAGGCGGATGTCGACGCCCGCCCCGAAGGCCTCCTCGATGCGCGGCTCGGACGCCACCCACGCATCCAGCATGGCGTTGCGATTGCGGGCGCTGGCGGCCATGCCCTGCCCGAAATGCAGCGGCACGTCCTCGGCCATCGTCTCGAAGGGGACCGGGTTCTCGTCGACGAGCAGCACGCCGAAGCCGCGCGCCGCCGCGCCGATCGCAGCCTCCAGCCCGGCCGGGCCGCCGCCGACGACGAGCACCTCGACCGTCTCGTCGATGGCGAGCGGCTTGCCGGTGACGGATTTGGGATCGGAGGCCGGGATGCTCATGGCGCGCGCTCTCGAAGGACGGACATCATTCTGGTGCGTCCGCGCGCCGGCGCCGGTCGGCTTGCGACATCGACCGGTCCAGATGCGACATGTCCGTCAGAGCACCTGATCCAGGAAGGCGCGGGTGCGCGGCTCGCGCGGCGCGCCGAAGAACTCGGCCGGCGGCGCATGCTCTACGATCACGCCGCCATCGGTGAAGTAGACATGGTCGGCGACCTCGCGCGCAAACCCCATCTCGTGGGTGACGAGGATGCAGGTCATGCCCTCCGCGGCGAGATCGCGGATGGTGACGAGCACCTCCTTCTTGGTCTCCGGGTCGAGCGCGGCGGTGACCTCGTCGAACAGCATCGCCTTGGGGTTCATGGCCAGCGAGCGGGCGATGGCGACGCGCTGCTGCTGGCCGCCGGACAGCTCGCCCGGATAGTCATGGTGCTTGTGCGAGAGCCCGACCTTGGCGAGCAGCCGCTTGGCCCGCTCCTCGACCTCGGCGCGATCCTGCTTCAGCACGTGGATGGGCGCCATCATGACGTTCTGCAGCGCCGTCTTGTGAGGGAACAGGTTGTACTGTTGGAAGACGATGCCGACGTCGCGCCGCAGGGCGAGCTTGTCGAGAGCCGGATCGTTGACTTGCCGGCCGGCGACGATGATCGAGCCCTTGCTGACCGGCACCAGCGCGTTGATGCAGCGCAGCAGCGTCGACTTGCCCGAGCCGGAGGGACCGATGATGCAGACCGTCTCGCCGCGACGGATCGTCAGGCTCACGTCCTTCAGGACGGTGAGGGCGCCGAAGGATTTCTCGACGCCTTCGACGATGACCACCGGCTCGCCGAGTTGGTGTTTGGCCGCCATGCCTATCCCTTCACGTTGAAGCGGCGCTCGAGCACCATGGTGAGGCGCGCGATCGGGTAGCAATAGGCGAAGAACATCATGAGAAGCAGCATGTACATGGGCAGCATCAGCTCGGGCCGGCTCTCGGCGACGAGCGCGGCACGCGTCACCGTCAGCCCGTCCTGGATGCCGACGACCGAGATCAGCGTCGTCGCCATGGTCAGGATGGCATAGAGGTTCATCCAGGGCGGGATCATCCGCTTGAAGGCCTGCGGCAGGATGATCATCCACAGCGTCTGCCGCCGGCTGAAGGCGAGCGACTCGGCCGATTCCCATTGGCCGGTCGGGATCGACCGGATGCCGCCGCGGACGATCTCGGAGACATTGGCCGCGACCGGAAGCGCAAGCCCGATGATCGCCTTCGACCAGGCAGGGAAGGCGAGGGTGAGCGGGCCGAGCCGCACCTCGAAGGGCAGGAGGAACATCGCGTAGAACAACAGCACGAGCCAGGGCGCGTTGCGGAAGAACTGCGTCGCCGCCCAGGCCGGCTTGCGCAGCGCGGCCGAGGGCGAGACCTGCCCGATGCCGAACAGCACCCCGACGACCGTGCCGAGCGCCATCGCGAGAAAGCTGATCAAGAGGTTGAACAGGAAGCCGTGGAAGATCAGCGGCGTCCAGCGCAAGAGGATGGTGAACGCGCCGTCGCGGGCCGGCGGGGCGGCGGCCTGCGCGAAGGCGAGCGAGGCGACGAAGAGCAGGCCGATGCTCGCGACGACGCCTGCGCTCAGCAGAGCCGGGGCGGCGAGCCCGCTCGGCGCGATCGGCGGCGCGCGGAACGGCTTCAGGACCGGCAGGTCGGCGGCACCGCTCCTCACGGCATGTAGCCCGGAATGCGCATCGCCCTCTCCCAGCGATGCATGACCCAGACCAGCACCCCGACGAGGAACACATAGGTCACGAGCAGCAGGTTCATCATCTCGCGGACGTTGAACATCTCGGACCAGATCTGCGAGGCGGCGTAGAGCAATTCGGGCACGCCGATCGCATAGGCGAGGGTGGTGGTCTTGACGAGATTGACGAGGTTGTTGTTGAGCGCCGGCAGGCAGATGCGGAAGGCGAGCGGCAGCACGACCTGGCGCCACAGCTGGAAGCGCGTGTAGCCGAGCGATTCCGCCGCCTCGATCATCGTCTCCGGAACGGCCTCGATGCCGGCGCGGAAGATCTCGACGTTGAAGGCGCCGGCGAAGAGCGAGAAGGCGATGATCGCCCAGGCGGTACCGCTGATCAGCGGAGACTGGCCGCCGAAGCCGTCGGAGATCGTCGGCAAGAGGCCGCCGACGGCGAAATAGAAGAAGGAGAGCTGCACCAGGGGCGGCGTGTTGCGGAAGAACTGCACATAAGCGCGCACGAGCAGCCGGCCGAGCCGCGAGCTGCTGCCGGCGATCCAGACGCCGAGGAGGCCGATGGCGAGCGAAGCGAAAATCGACAGGATGCAGATATAGATCGTCGTCCACAGCCCGGTCAGGAAGCGCGAGCGGTCGAACGCGTCGTAGAAGATCGAGAAGTTGAGCCCGTGCGTATCGTTCAGGCGCTCGAAGAAGGCGGCGATCATATGCGAGGGCTCACCGCGGCGTGCTCCACACCATCATCCCGGACGCGGGCAAGCATAGCTCCGCGATCCGTCGCAGGGCGAGACGCTCCACGGCGGATCGCGGGCCTGGGCTCGGGACGAGGAGGTGTGCGGGGCACCCTCCGGCGATGTCCGGCGCTAAGTGCCGCTCTTCAGCTTCTTGTTGGTCTCGATCAGGTAGGGGCTCTGCTTGATGCCCCACTTGTTCTCGAGGGCGAGCAGCTTGCCGCTCTTGTGCCAGTCGACCGACATCTCCTTCAGCAGCTTGCCGAAGCCGCTGTCGAGATCCTCGAGGCGCACGCCGATCGCCCAGAGCTGCGGGTCCTCGGAGACCAGCGGCATCTCGTAGTTCGCCCACTTCGGATCGCCGCCGGACAGCGTCGAGACGATCAGCGTGTCGTCGAAGAGGAAGGCGATGCAGTTGTTGCCCAAGAGCGCGTTGAGCGCATCCGGCACGGAGGGGAACACCACCAGCTCCGGCGAATACACCTGCGAGACGCGGCGGTTGTAATAGGCGCCCTGGACGGCGCAGACCTTGCGGCCCTTGAGGTCCGACCACTGCTTGAGGTTGGCGCTCTTGGGGGCTAGGACGTTGGTGGCGCCGGCATAGTAGTTCGGCTCGATCATGCCGATCTGCTTGCGCCGGTCGGCCGTGTCGCCGAGCGTCGCGAGAATCATGTCGATCCGGCCCTGCCGCAGGAACTCGATGCGGTTGGCGGCGATGACCGGCACCAGCTCGAGCTTGACGCCGAGCTTGTCGGCGATCTCCTGCGAGAGGTCGATCTCGAGGCCGACGATCTTGCCCGACGGGTCTAGGAAGCCCCAGGGCTTGTAGTCGTTCTTCACGCCGACGGTGAGAACGCCCTTGGACTTGATCTTGTCGACCATATCCTGCGCGAGGGCAGGCATGGCGGCGAGCGTGGCGGCGAGCGTGAGCGCCAGAGCGGTCAATCGTTTCATCGGTCCCGATCCCCTTTTTCATCCGAAGCCCTAGACTTCCGGCGTATCGGCCGGTTCATTTGATCAAGTACGACGCTTTCTTGCCTCCTTGCGTCCAGTGGCGGGTGTTGTTGCAGTCTCTCGGCGCGCGGCGGGTGGCCGAAGCAGCGGCGATAGCTGCGCGAGAAATGGCTGGCGCTGGCGAAGCCGCAGGCGAGCGCGATCTCGAGGATGGAGAGGCTCGTCTGCCGCAAGAGGTCGCGCGCCCGGGCGAGGCGCAGGCCGAGATAGTGCTCCCCGAGCGAGCAGCCGAGATGCTGGCGAAAGAGGCGCTCGAGCTGGCGCAGCGAGACGTTGGCGAGGCGGGCCAGCTCCTCGCGCGACTCCGGGGTCTCGATCGTCTGCTCCATGCGGCCGATCACGCGCAGCAGCGGCGCATGCGCGATGCCGAGCCGCTCGCGCAGCGGCATGCGCTGCGGGCCCGTGCCCTCGCGTACATGCGTCTGCAGGAACCATTCGCTGACCGCGAGGGCGAGCGGGCTGCCGTGCTCGCGGGCGATGATCGCGTGCATCATGTCGAGCGGCGCCGTGCCGCCGCTGCAGGTCAGCCGGTCGCGGTCGATCTCGTAGAGGGAGCGGCGCAGGTCGAGGCCGGGATACTCCTCGAGCAGGGCCGGCGCGTGCTCCCAGTGGATCGTGAAGCGATAGCCGGAGAGCACGTTGGCGCGCGCCAAGAGATAGGACCCGCCCGAGACCCCGCCGATGCGGACGCCGCGCCGGGCGAGCTGGCGAAGCCAGGCGAAGGTCGGCTGATGCTGGAACAGCGCCGGGTTGCCGCCGGCGCAGACGAAGAGATAGTCGAGCCGCAGCTCGGCGCCCACGCAGGCATCGGCGGCGATGGCGACGCCGTTCGAGGCCGAGGCGCTGCCGCCCTCCACCGAGACGTGGCTCCAGCGATAGAGCGGCCGGCCCGAGAGCCGGTTAGCGGCCCGCAGCGGCTCGATCGCCGAGGCGTAGGGCAGGAGCGCGAAATCCGGAATCAGCAGGAAGCCGACATGCGTCGGCGCCTTGTCGTCGCCATCGGGCAAACGGATGTCGCTGCTGAGCATGTCGGGCAGCCTATGTCGGTCAATCTCTGGATGACAAGCCCGCCCGGATGCCTTGATGCGCTACTCCGTCTTCTCGCTGCTGTCCCAGGCCCTCAGGGGTCATGAGGGCTGGACGCCGGCCTGGCGGGATGCCGCCCCCAGGCCCGAATACGATGTCGTCGTCATCGGCGGCGGCGGTCATGGCCTCGCGACCGCGCATTATCTCGCCAGTCGCCACGGCATCACCGATGTCGCGGTGCTGGAAAAAGGCTATCTCGGCTCCGGCAATGTCGGCCGCAATACGACGATCATCCGCTCGAACTATCTGCTGCCCGGCAATACGCCCTTCTACGAGCTGTCGATGAAGCTCTGGGAGGGGCTGGAGCAGGATCTGAACTACAACGCGATGGTCAGCCAGCGCGGGGTGCTCAACCTCTACCATTCGGATGCGCAGCGCGACGCCTTCGCCCGGCGCGGCAACGCGATGCGGCTCGCCGGCGTCGATGCCGAGCTGCTCGGCCTCGACGAGGTGAGGGCGATGCTGCCCTTCCTCGACTACGACAATGCCCGCTTCCCGATCTACGGCGGCCTCCTGCAGCGGCGCGGCGGCACCGCCCGGCACGACGCCGTCGCCTGGGGATATGCGCGTGCCGCCGACAGCCGCGGCGTCGACCTGATCCAGAACTGCGAGGTCACCGGCATCACGATCAGCGGCGGCCGCGCCGTCGGCGTCGAGACCTCCCGCGGGCCGATCCGGGCCAAGAAGATCGCCCTGGCGGTCGCCGGCAACTCCTCCCGCGTCGCGGCGATGGCGGGCCTGCGGCTGCCGATCGAGAGCCACGTGCTGCAGGCATTCGTCTCGGAGGCGCTGAAGCCCGTGCTCGACACCGTCGTCACCTTCGGCGCCGGGCATTTCTACATCAGCCAGTCGGACAAGGGCGGCCTCGTCTTCGGCGGCGATATCGACGGCTATAATTCCTACGCCCAGCGCGGCAACCTGCCGGCGATCGAGGACGTGATGGAATCGGCGATGGCGCTGTGGCCGGGGCTCGGCCGCATCCGCATGCTGCGCCACTGGGGCGGCGTCATGGACATGTCGATGGACGGCTCGCCGATCATCGACCTCGCACCGGTGGAGGGGCTCTATCTCAACGCCGGCTGGTGCTATGGCGGCTTCAAGGCGACGCCGGCCTCCGGCTTTTGCTTCGCGCACCTGATCGCCACCGGCGAGCCGCATCCGGTCGCCGCCGCCTATCGCCTGGACCGCTTCGCGAGCGGCCGTGTCATCGACGAGAAGGGCGCCGGCGCCCAGCCGAACCTGCACTGAGCGCGCGCTCGTCCCGAGGATCATCCCATGCGCATAGCTTGTCCCCATTGCGGCGCGCGCGACGCCCAGGAATTCACCTGTCTCGGCGCCGCCGACCCGAAGCGCCCCGACGGCATGGCGGCCACCGAGGCCGCGATGGCCGAGTACGTCTACATGCGCGACAACCCGGCCGGCGCCCATCGCGAGCTCTGGTATCACGGCGCCGGCTGCCATGCCTGGCTGGTCGTGACGCGGGATACGCGCACCCACGCCATTGCGGCGGTCGTCGCCGCGAAGGCGCACGATGCGGGAGCGGCGGCGTGAGCGCATCCCCGTTCCGCCTCGCTTCCGGCGGCCTCGTCGATCGCGGCCGGCCGCTCGATTTCAGCTTCGACGGCAAGCCCTACCGGGGATTTGCGGGCGACACGCTCGCCTCCGCCCTGCTCGCCAATGGCGTGCGGCTCGTCGGCCGTTCCTTCAAGTATCATCGCCCGCGCGGCATCCTGTCGGCAGGTCCGGAGGAGCCGAACGCGCTTGTCGAGCTCCGCTCCGGCGCGCGTCGCGAGCCCAACACCCGGGCGACGGTCGTCGAGCTGTTCGCCGGGCTCGAGGCGACGAGCCAGAACCGCTGGCCGTCGCTCGCCTTCGACCTGATGTCGGTCAACGGGCTCGTCTCGCCGGCCCTCGTCGCCGGCTTCTACTACAAGACCTTCATGTGGCCGACCTCCTTCTGGGAGAGGGTTTACGAGCCGCTGATCCGCCGCGCCGCGGGCCTCGGCCGCGCCGCCGGGACGGAGGACCCGGACCGCTACGAGAAGGCGTTCGCCTTCTGCGACGTCTTGGTGATCGGCGGCGGCCCGGCGGGCCTCACGGCTGCACTGGCGGCCGGGCGCAGCGGCGCCCGCGTCATCCTCTGCGACGAGGATTTCCGGCTCGGCGGGCGCCTTCTGGCGGAGCGGCGCGAGATCGGCGGCAGGCCGGCATCGGATTGGCTCGCCGCTACGCTGGCCGAGCTCGAGAGCCTGCCGGAGGTGCGCATCATGCCGCGCACCACCGTCTTCGGCCTCTACGACCACGGCATGTACGGCGCCGTCGAGCGCGTGTCCGACCATTTGCCGGTAACGCCGGCGCATCAGCCGCGCCAGCGCGGCTGGCGCATCCATGCCGGGCACGCGATCCTCGCTGCCGGCGCGCTCGAGCGGCCGATCGTCTTCCCGGGCAACGACCGGCCGGGCGTGATGCTGGCCGGGTCGGTGCGGGCCTATGTCAACCGCTACGGCGTGCTGCCCGGCCGCGAGACGGTGCTGTTCACCGCCGGCGACGACGGCTGGAGGACGGCGCGCGACATCGCCGCGGCCGGCGGCAACCTCGCGGCGATCGTCGATGCGCGCGCCACGGCCGATCCGGCGCGCCGGGCGCTCGCCGAACAGCTCGGCGCAAGACTCTTCGCCGGCGGCGCGGTCGTCGGCACCCGCGGCGGGCGGCAGCTGAGCGGCGTCGCCGTTCGCGATGCGTCGGGAGCCGTGACGGAGGTCGCCTGCGATCTGCTCGCCGTCTCCAACGGTTGGGACCCGGCGCTGCATCTGACCTCGCACCAGGGCGGCAGGCCCACCTGGGACGAGGCGCGGCAATGCTTCGTGCCGGGCGCCTTCCCGGCGGGCCTCTCGGTCGCCGGCAGCGCCGCCGGCCGCTTCACGCTGGCCGAGGCGCTCGAGGATGGCACGCGACTCGGGCGCGAGGCCGCCGCCGCGGCGGGCCT
>JAEZCD010000398.1 GCA_023430145.1 Pseudomonadota bacterium | reverse complement strand
CGCGCCGGCCCCCGCGGGGGCGCCCCCCCCCCCGACTTGACGCGGCCGGGATGCGATGGTGCCTTGCGCCGCGCGCTGCGGCTCGGCGGAGCCGCCCGCACCTGGCCCCGGGAGGATCGGATGATTCAGTCTCGCTCGCCTGTCCGCGCCAAGCGCCTGGCGATTTCGCTGGCCGCCGCACTTTGCGCGATCGCTGCGCCCGCCGCGGCCCAGGATTGCCCGGCGACCACGCCTGCGGCCGTCGAGGCCATCGCCCGCGCCTATTTCGACGCCTTCAACAAGGGCGACCGCGCCGCGCTCGACGGCCTGCTCGCAGCGGACTACCGGCACGCGGGAGCGATCGTCGCTTCGCAGGATCGCGCGCTGCACCTGGACCGCGCCGACGCGGTCCGTGCCGGCTTCCCGGACGGCGTCTACACGATCGACTGGCTCGTCGTCGATGGCGACAAGGTAGCGGTCCGCAACACCTTCCGCGGCACCCACGAGGGCCCGTTCGCCGGTGTCGCGCCGACCGGCAAGCCGGTGGCGGTCGGCGCCTTCCACGTGCACCGCATCGCCTGCGGCAAGATCGCCGAGACCTGGAACGCCGGCGACGGCGTCGGCCTGCTGCGCCAGCTCGGCGCGATCGCCGGCCCGGCGACGACGCCGGCGAACGAGGAGGCCAAGCCGACCGCGGCTGCGCCGGCCTCCTGCCCGACGACGACGCCGGCCGAGAACGCCGCCGCCGCCCGGCGCTGGTACGACGAGGTTCTGAACCAGGGCCGGTTCGAGGTGCTCGACGAGATCCTGACCGCCGACGTCGTGCACCATGCCGGCCTGATGGTCGACAAGGTCGGCCGCGAAGAGACCGGCGGCAGCCTGAAGGAGATCCGCGCCGGCTTTCCGGACATCCGCTTCACCGTCGACGGGGTGGTCGCCGCCGGCGACAAGGTGCTGATCCTGTGGACCGGCAAGGGCACGCACACCGGACGCTTCGTCGGCCTCGAGGCGAGCGGCAAGCCGGTGGACTGGAGCGGGATGAACGCCTTCCGCTTCCAGTGCGGCAAGATCGTCGAGGGTTGGTCGGAGGCGAACGGCCTCGCCATGCTGCGCCAGATCGGTGCGCTGAAATAGCGGAAGGCCTCGCGAGCGCCGAGGCTCTCGCCTCCGCTCATCCCCGCGAAAGCGGGGATCCAGTCGATCGGCGTGACGCTGGGTTCCCGCTTTCGCGGGAACGAGCGGGGACTTGCCTCGCCGCGGCGAGCACCTGGTCGCCGTGCGCGAATCCAACGAGGGCGCCCGCCCCCACAGCTGCTGCCCGCATGCCGCACATCCGCGCGAGGGGGACAATCCTGCGAAAGAACCGCTTGCCAAAACGACAAGAGGAATGCTCCGCTAGCGAAAGGGTCGCGTTCGGCATCCGGGGGGCGGGCACGGTCGCATGAGCTATTTCCTGCAGCAATTGATCAACGGGGTGACGCTCGGCTCGATCTACGGGCTGATCGCCATCGGCTACACGATGGTCTACGGCATCATCGGCATGATCAATTTCGCGCACGGCGATATCTTCATGATCGGCGCCTTCATCGCGCTGATCTCGTTCCTCCTCCTCACCACGCTCGGCGTCACCGCGGTCCCGCTGGCGCTGCTGATCGTGCTGATCGTCGCCATGCTGCTGACCTCGCTCTACGGTTGGACGACGGAGCGCGTCGCCTACCGGCCGTTGCGCGGCTCCTTCCGGCTCGCGCCGCTGATCTCGGCCATCGGCATCTCGATCTTCCTGCAGAACTTCGTGCAGATCACGCAGGGCGCGCGCGTCAAGCCGCTCGAGCCGGTGGTCCGCGGCGGCTATGCCATCACGGACGGGAGCGGTGGCTTCGCGGTCAGCCTCTCCAACATGCAGATCATCATCGTCGTGACGACGGTGGTGCTGATGACCGGCTTCTCGCTGCTCGTCGCCAAGACGCCGCTCGGGCGGGCGCAGCGCGCGACAGAGCAGGACCGCCGCATGGCGGCGCTGATCGGCGTCGACGTCGACCGGACGATATCGCTGACCTTCCTGATGGGGGCCGCGCTCGCCGCTGTCGCCGGCTTCATGTACCTTCTCTACTACGGCGTCATCGACTTCTACATCGGCTTCGTCGCCGGCATCAAAGCCTTCACGGCGGCCGTGCTCGGCGGCATCGGCTCGCTGCCGGGCGCCATGCTCGGCGGCCTCCTGATCGGCCTCATCGAGGTCTTCTGGTCGGCCTATTTCTCGGTCGAATACAAGGATGTGGCGGCTTTCTCGATCCTCGCCATCGTGCTGATCTTCATGCCGTCCGGCATCCTCGGTCGGCCGGAGGTCGAGAAGGTATGAGCACCGCCGCCCTGGACACCGCCGCCGCCCCCGCGAGGTCGGGCGTCGACATCGCCGGGTCGGTCAAGGACGCCTTCCTCGCCGCGCTCGTTGCGCTCGGCCTCTCGGCGCCGCTGATCGGCATGCAGACGGTGCAGGTCGGCGGTGCCGGCCTCGCGCTCGAATATCGCTGGGGCGCGGTGGCGATCGCCGTCGCCGTCGTCTTCGTCGGCCGGCTGCTGCTCAACCTCCTGTTCTGGAAGACCTCCTATGCGCCGCGCGTCGAGCGGCTGGTGCCGGCGGGCGTCAGCGCGGCGCTGGTCCGGTCCGGCCGCTTCGCCGCCCCCGTCCTCGTCCTCTTTGCGATCACCCTGCCGTTCCTGCCCGGCATGGACCGCTACTACATCGACCTCGGCATCCTGGTGCTGACCTATGTGATGCTCGGCTGGGGGCTGAACATCGTCGTCGGCCTCGCCGGCCTGCTCGATCTCGGCTATGTCGCCTTCTACGCCGTCGGCGCCTACTCCTATGCGCTGCTGGCGACGCATTTCGGCTGGTCGTTCTGGGTCTGCCTGCCGCTCGCCGGCATACTCGCCGCCTTCTGGGGCATTCTGCTCGGCTTCCCGGTGCTGCGGCTGCGCGGCGACTATCTCGCCATCGTCACGCTCGCCTTCGGCGAGATCGTCCGCATCATCCTGCTCAACTGGTATCAGTTCACCGGCGGCCCGAACGGCATCTCCGGCATTCCGCGGCCGAGCTTTTTCGGCATCCCGTTCACCAATTCCGACGACGGCTTCGCGGCGACCTTTGGCCTCGAGTTCTCGACGCTGCACCGCATCATCTTCCTCTATTACCTGATCCTGGCGCTCGCCTTCCTCACCAATTTCGTCACCATAAGGCTGCGCCGGCTGCCGATCGGCCGCGCCTGGGAGGCGCTGCGCGAGGACGAGATCGCCTGCCGCTCGCTCGGCATCGACACCGTCAACACCAAGCTCACCGCGTTCGCGATCGGCGCCATGTTCGGCGGCTTCGCGGGCTCGTTCTTCGCGACGAGGCAGGGCTTCATCAGCCCGGAATCCTTCGTCTTCATGGAGTCGGCGCTGATTCTCGCCATCGTCGTGCTCGGCGGCATGGGCAGCCAGCTCGGCGTCGCCATCGCCGCGCTCGTCATGATCGGCGGCTTCGAGCTGTTCCGCGACCTCGCCGAGTACCGCATGCTGGTGTTCGGCCTCGCCATGGTGCTGATCATGATCTGGCGGCCGCGCGGCCTCATCGCGACCCGCGAGCCCTCGGTCTTCCTGAAGACACGAAAATCGGTGTCCGCGGCCTTCGTCGGGGAGGGCAAGGGTTGACGCCGCTGCTCTCGGTCGAGCACCTGACGATGCGCTTCGGCGGCCTCCTCGCCGTCGACGACCTGTCGTTCGAGGCGCGCGCGGGAGACATTACCGCCATCATCGGCCCGAACGGCGCCGGCAAGACGACCGTCTTCAACTGCATTACCGGCTTTTATAAGCCGACCGCCGGCCGCCTGTCGCTCGTCCACGGCGACGATGCGGTGCTGTCGCAGGTCGATCAGGTCACCGCGTCCGGACAGCAATGGGTAAAGACGACCTCCGGCGCGCTCTATCTGCTCGAGCGGCTGCAGAACCACAAGGTCGCGGAGCTTGCGCAGGTCGCCCGCACCTTCCAGAACATCCGTCTGTTCGGCGGCATGACCTTGCTCGAAAACCTGCTCGTCGCTCAGCACAACACGCTGATGCGCGCTTCGGGCTTTTCGGTGTTCGGACTTCTGGGCATTGGCGGCTACGGCCGCGCCGAGCGCGAAGCCGTGGAGAAGGCGAGCTACTGGCTCGAACAGACCGGCCTCATCGACCGCGCGGACGATCCGGCCGCCAGCCTGCCCTATGGCGCGCAGCGGCGTCTCGAAATCGCGCGCGCGATGTGTTCGGACCCGGTGCTTCTGTGTCTGGACGAGCCGGCCGCCGGCCTCAACGCGCGCGAGGGCGATGAGCTGAACGAGCTTCTCCTCGCCATCCGCAGGGACCACGGCACCTCGCTTCTGCTGATCGAGCACGATATGGGCGTCGTGATGGAAATCTCCGACCGCATCGTCGTGCTGGATTACGGCAAGAAGATCGCCGACGGCACGCCGCAGGAAATCAAGAACGACCCCAAGGTCATCGCCGCCTATCTCGGCGTCGAGGAGGACGAGACGGACCTCGTCGCCGAGGAGATCTCGGTATGACGACGCCCCTTCTCTCGGTTCAGAACGTCCATACCTATTACGGAAACATCCGCGCACTCGAAGGCGTCGATCTCGACGTGCATCGCGGCGAGATCGTCACTTTGATCGGCTCGAACGGCGCGGGCAAATCCACTTTGATGATGACGATCTGCGGCAATCCCCGCGCGCGTCAGGGCAAGATCGTGTTCGACGGCCGGGACATCACCCAGATGTCGACGCACGAAATCGCGCGCCTCAGGATCGCGCAATCGCCGGAAGGCCGCCGCATCTTCCCGCGCATGAGCGTTTACGAGAACCTGCAGATGGGCTCGGTCGTCGCGGGCGAGCAATATTTCGACGAGGATCTGGAAAAGGTCTTCGTCCTGTTTCCGCGCCTGAAGGAACGTCTGCACCAGCGCGGCGGCACCTTGTCGGGCGGCGAGCAGCAGATGCTGGCGATCGCGCGCGCGCTGATGGCGCGGCCGCGCCTTCTGCTGCTGGACGAGCCCTCGCTCGGCCTTGCCCCGCTCATCGTCAAGCAGATCTTCGATGCGATCCGCGTGCTGAACGAAAAGGAGGGCCTCACCGTCTTCCTCGTCGAGCAGAACGCCTATCACGCCCTCAAGCTCGCCCACCGCGGCTATGTGCTGGTCAACGGTGTCGTTACCTTGTCCGGGCCGAGCAAAGAGCTTCTGACGCGCGAGGAAGTCCGCGCCGCCTATCTGGAAGGAGCCTGATCAATGGGCGTTATCTGGGAAGTCGGCCTGGCGGATTTCATCATCGTCACGCTCATTCTGGGCGGCGGCGCGGCCTATATGACAGGACGCGCGACGGCCAATGGCTGGGAGCCGGTGACGCGCGCGCTGGCCTGGATGATCCCGTTGACGGCGGCCGTGCGTTTCATCCACTTCGCGATGTTCGACGGCACGCTGCTGTCGCCCCATTTCTATCT
>JAEZCD010000157.1 GCA_023430145.1 Pseudomonadota bacterium | reverse complement strand
CGCCTTGGCGTCGTCGGCGACGAGCGACAGGCCGCCGATCTCGATCCGCTTCGGCGCCGCGTCGACATCGCCCTCCACGGACAGGCGGCGGACGGCGATTCGCGGCCGCGGACGGTCGCCGCCGCCGCCGAGCCAGTGCAGCAGCGTCGACAGCTCGCCCGCCACGAGCGAGACCCGGCCGCGATAGGCGGGGGCGGCGGGATCGAGCGTGCCGGAGGTCGACAGATCCGCCGTGCCCGGCAGCCGCGCCCGGAGGGCCACCACCTTCCAGGTGCCGCGGGCGATCCCGAGATCGAGGTCGATATCCTGCAACAGGTCGCCGGCGACCACTGCACCGGCGATCTCGGCCCGAAGGCGGCCGGGGAGAGCGGCGAAGGCCGAGCCGGAGAAGAGGTCGGCGACGCGCCGCGCGATCTCCGCCGGCGACGGCTTCTCGTCGGCCCGCGCCAGCGCGCGGTCGAAGTCGAGCTGCCGCGAGGCGACGCGCGCCTCGAAGCGGGGCTCGGCGCCGAGGGTCAGCGTCCCCTGCCCCGAGAGCTTGAGCGCCTTGTCGTCGGCGCCATACTGGAGATCGAAGGTCTCCGCCACGACGCGCGACAGGTCGGCGCGCAGGCGCGACTGCACCTTCCACGGCACCGCCCCGACCTCCGCGGCGACCTCCGCCGCGTCGACGCGCGGCGCCGGGCGGGCGATCGTGAAGGCGCCCTCAAAGCGCGGCACGCCGCCGGCGAGCGAGACCGTCCCGTCGGCGTCGATCGAGCGCGGCCGATCGCCCGGCTCGAGCTCGAGCTTCACGCGCGCGCTCTGCTGGTCGCCGAGCCGGCCCATGTTGAGGCGCACCGACCAAGGGCTGCCGTCGACCTGGAAGCCGGCCTCGAGCTTGAAGGGCCCACGCAGCGACGCGGCCTCGCCGCCGCCCTGGATGCGGTCGACGACGAGATGGCCGCCGGTGCGCGGGTCGAGCAGGCTGATGGCGCCGTTGGTGATCTCGAAGCGGCGCAGCGCGATCGAATCGGCGCGCGCCGGCTGGCTCGCCTCGACGACCGGCAGCAGCGGCTTGCCGGCGGCGTCGAGCTGCATGACGAGCCGCGGGCCGTCGAGCCGCATCTCGTTGACGTGGAACTCGCCCTTCAGGAGCGGCGCCACGTCGAGCCGCAGCCGGAAATCGGCTATCTCGAGCTTGGAGGGCCCCTCGCCGACGACGACGTCGCGCAGCCGCACATAGGGGCTCGGCAGGAGGCGCGCCTCGACGTCGCCGCGGACCGTCAGCGGCAGGCCGAGCGCCACCCGCGCCCGCTCCTCGAAGAGACTTCGATAAGCGTTCCAGTCGACGAAGAACGGCCCGACCAGCGCCGCCGCGAGCGCCAGCACGAGCGCGATGCCGAGGGCGGTGAGCGTCGCGTTCAATCGAGCCTACCTGCCGGTCGAGCCAAACGAGTCGGCGGTGTCCTGAAGGAGGTTAGCAGCCTTTCGCGATCTAGGGTGCGAGGAGGGCGATCACAAGGCGAACATCTTGCCGGGGTTCATGATGTTCTGCGGATCGAGCGCCCGCTTGATGAGCCGCATCGCCTCCAGCGCCGGCGCGCCGTGCTCGGCGGCCAGATACTGGATCTTGCCCTGGCCGACGCCGTGCTCGCCCGAGCAGGTGCCGCCCATGGCGAGCGCGCGGCCGACGAGACGCTCGGCGAAGGCTTTCGCCGCCCGCACCTCGGCGGGGTCGTCCATCATCACGCAGGGCTGGGTGTGGAAGTTGCCGTCGCCGACATGGCCGACGATCGGGCAGACGAGCCCGCTCTCGGCGATGTCGCGCTGCGTCTCGACGACGCAGTCGGCGAGGCGCGAGATCGGCACGCAGACGTCGGTCGCGAACACTTTGGCGCCCGGCCGCAGGCCGATCGTCGCCCAGTAGACGTCGTGCCGCGCCTGCCAGAGCCTGGAGCGGTCCTCCGGCCGCGTGGCAGAGGCGAAATCGCTGCCGCCGAACTCCTGGGCGATCTCGCCAAAGCGCGCCGCCTGCTCCTCGACGCCGGCCGGCGTGCCGTGGAACTCGAGGAACAGCGTCGGCTGCTCGGGCAGGCCGAGCTTGGCGTAAAGGTTCACGGCCCGCATCTGCAGCTCGTCGAGAAGCTCGATGCGGGCGACCGGAATGCCCGACTGGATGGTGAGGATGACGGCGTTGCAGGCGTCGGCCACCGTCGGGAAAGAGACGGTGCCGGCGGCGACCGCCTCCGGAATGCCGTGCAGCTTGACGGTCAGCTCGGTGATGATGCCGAGCGTGCCCTCCGAGCCGATCAGGAGGCGCGTCAGGTCGTAGCCGGAGGACGACTTCTTCGCCCGGCTCGCTGTGCGGACGATCTCGCCATTGGCGAGCACCGCGCAAAGCGTGAGCACGGTCTCGCGCATGGTGCCGTAGCGGACGGCGTTGGTGCCGGAGGCGCGCGTCGCCGCCATGCCGCCGAGCGAGGCGTCGGCGCCCGGATCGATCGGGAAGAACAGCCCGGTATCGCGCAGGTGCTCGTTGAGCTGCTTGCGCGTGACCCCCGCCTCCACGGTCACGTCCATGTCCTCGGCGTGCACCTCGAGGATGCGGTTCATGCGCGACAGGTCGAGCGAGATGCCGCCGAAGGGCGCGTTCAGCTGCGCCTCGAGCGAGGTGCCGGTGCCGAAGGCGACGATCGGGAAGCGGTGCTCGCCGCACAGGCGCACGGCGTCGATCACGTCGGCGGTGGATTCGGCGAACAGCACCGCGTCCGGCGGCTGCGGGTCGTACCAGGTCAGCGTCGAGGCGTGCTGGCCGCGCACCGCATCCGAGGTGACGAGCTTGTTGCCGAAATGGGCGGCGAACGCTTGCAGGGCGGCAGACACCGCGGCAGCCGATGGCCGCGCGAGCTCGGCTGTGCCTGACAGATCCATCCTGGCCCCCTCGCGTGAAGGCGCGGAGCTTAGCACGCGGCGGGATGCGACGGGCAACACTGCCCAGCAGCCACCGCCTCCAGTACCCACCGCGCACGGCGGCGGATGTCGGCGCTCTCGTCGGCCAGCCGGAGCGCGAGGGCAGCGCGAAGCTCGGCAGAGTCGACCTTGCGGGCGAGCCGGCAATAGCTCCGAAACTCCTGGCCGTCGCGGCGGTCGACGATGTCGAGCACGACCGCGCGCAGGCGCTCCGCCTGCTTCTGCGTCAGCGGGAGCCGCGTCGAAAGCTTGATCAGCTCGGCCTTCAGGTAGCCGGAGCGGAAGAACCAGGGGTCGGCCTCGAGAAAGCCGATCGCCGCCTCGAGGCCCGACGGATCGCCGGCCTTCAACGCCTCGTGCGCGAGCCAGAAGCCCGGCGGATAGGCGGCCGCGAGAGCAGCGTGGAAGCGGGTGATCGCCGCGAGCCATGCCATGGTCGCCGGGTCGGCGTCGTCCTCGCGCCGCGTCACGCGCGCGAAGGTCTCGTCGACGGCCTTGCGCGCCGCCAGCACCTCGGCGGCGCGGGCCTCGTAGGGAAAGTGCGTCCACTGGCGGCGGCTGCTCATCGCGCGATCCGGCAAAGCCCAAGGTACGGACAAAAGGCAGCCACCATCTGAACCGGCGCTGAAGCTCGCAAGGCTGCCGCGCGGCCTCTATAGATTGCGGCAGACGTGAAGGTCGCCCGCATGCCAGCCGTCCGCCGCATTCTCCCAGCCCTCGCCCTCGCCCTCGCCCTCGCCCTCGCCCTGCCCTCGGCCGCCACCGCGCAGCCGACCGTGCAAGACATCGTCGACGCCGCAGCGGGATCGCTGGTCGCGCGCGGCGAGGCGAGCGGCGTCGCGGTCGGTGTCGTCATGCCGCGGCGGGCGCCGCGCCTCTTCACCTATGGCCAGGCCGTGGCCGGCGAAAAGCCGTTCGCGACGAACACACTGTTCGAGATCGGCTCGGTGACGAAGGTCTTCACCACCAACCTGTTCGGCCAACGGATCGACGCCGGCACGCTCCGGCCGGATACGCCGCTGCGAGACGACCAGCCGGTGCTCGGCCCGCTGAAGCGCGGCACGCGAAAAATCACGCTGCGGCAGCTCGCCGACTTCACCTCCGGCATGCCGGACTATGCGCCGCTCTGCTCCAAGCGTGCCGTCCCGGGCTGCCTGCCGAGCTCGCGACCCGACATGTCCACCTACGGGGCAGCCGACTTCGCCGCCTTCTTCCGCGGCACGCGTCCGAAGAACTACCAAGCCGACCCGCCGCAGCACGTGAAGGACCCGCCGGCGCCCTACCTTTATTCCGATTACAGCCTCGGCCTGCTCGGCCTCCTGCTCGGCGCCACGCCCGGCTCGCCGATTGACGACAGTGCGCTCGCCGGCTGGCTGCGGCGCGTCGAGCGGCGGATCCTCGAGCCGCTGCGAATGGAGGATACGGTGCTGTTCCCGCCGGCCGGGGACGAGCGGCTCGCCGCCGGCTACGACCGGGCGCTCGCGACGCCGGTGGTGAGTGGCGGTGAGGTGACGGGCGCGACGATCGCGAGCCGAGGCGGCAGCTACGATGCCGCCCCTGCGGTCTCCATCGTCGGCGGCGGCGGCAGCGGCGCCACCGCGATCGCCCATCTCGAGGACCACAGGGTGCACAGCGTCGAGATCACGCATGGCGGCTCCGGCTATGTCGACCCGGCCGACATCGCGTTCGCCGGCAGCGCGCACACGCCCGCCAAGGCGCACCTCGTCGTCGAGGGCGGCCGCGTGGTCGCGGTGGTCGTGACCGAGCCCGGCAGCGGCTATGCCGCCGCGCCCGCCGTGACCGTGACCGGCGGCCGCGCCATCGGCGGCGGCGACGCGACGCTGGTGGCGAAACTCTTCAACGGCGGCGTCGTCCATGTCGGCGTCAGCGACGGCGGCGAGGGCTATGTCGAGCCGCTGTCGATCGTCATCGCACCGGGCGCCGGCTTGTCGAACACCGTGCCGATCTGGGCGCCGGCCGGGGCGCTGCACAGCACAATCGCCGACATGGCACGCTTCACCGCGGCCGCCCTCGGCCGCTTGTGGCTCGACCACGCGCCGGTGCCGAAAAGGCTCCGCGCCGGCTTCGCCATCGCCCAGACCCCTTCGGCATGCACCGGTCCCGATCCCGCGCTCGCCGCCTGCCTGCCCGGCGAGATGCTGTCCGCCTTCGCCTGGGCGGTCGAGCCGGCCGACACCGCCGCCGGGGGTGCCGCGCGTCGTTTCGAAGAACGGCGGCCTGCCCGGTTTCTCGACGCAGGTGATGCTGATGCCGAACCGCGATCTCGGCGTCGTCGCGTTCGTCAACGCCGAGGAGAACGAGCTCGCCACCGGCAAGCCGGTCGCGCCGGCGCTGACGGTGGCCCGGAACCTGCTCTTCGCCCTCTATTTCCAGTGCGTCGTCGGGAACGCCGCCTGCAACTGAAGGAGCGATGACGTTGCACAAGCCAAAAGGCGAGCCTCGGCGGGCGCTCGAGGCGCTGCCGGACGTCGAGCTGCGGCGCCAAAAGATCGGCGCATCCGCCACCGGCGCGTCGGCCGTCGGCACCTCGGCGATCGGCTCGGTGGCCGTGGCCGCGCTGGCGCTCGGCGCCGTGGCCCTCGGCGCCTTCGCGGTCGGGCGCCTGATGATCGGCCGGGTGGACGTCCGCGAGGGCCGCGTCCGCAGGCTCAGGATCGGCGAGCTCGAGGTGGATCGGCTGACGGTACGCGACTTGCGGGTCGCGGACGGCGCCGCGGCGAGGGATCCGAAGGATCGGCGCTGACGGCGAGGCCACGGCGACGGGGCCCGGCCGTCGAGCTCTACCGGCGATCTCTCACCCCTCGACGAAATCGGCGCAGCGCGGCGGCTCGACGCCGCCCCACGGCATCAGCGGCACCGTCGACACCGAGTTCTCGGGCGAGCCCTCGATCAGCTTGTCGGTGTAGATGAGGTAGACGAGCACGTTGCGCTTGACGTCGCAGCCGCGGACGATCTGCACGCGCTTGAACAGCAGCGAGCGGCGGCGCGAGAACATCTCCTCGCCCTGCTCGAACTTCTCCTTGAACCTGATCGGGCCGATCTGCCGGCAGGCGAGCGAAGCTTTCGACAGTTCTTCGGCAAGGCCGAACATGCCTTTCAGCCCACCCGTCTCGGGCACGGCGTAATGGCAGGCGACGCCCTCCACCAGCGGGTCGTCGACGCCATAGGTGGCGAGCTTGTGATCGGGGGTGAGGAATTTCCACACCGTCGATTTCTTGAAGATGAGGTCCGGCCCCTGCGCCGCGGCCGGCCCGGCGAAGAGGGCGAGGGCGGCGAAGAGAATCGCTATTCTGGTCGGCATTCTTCCGTCTCCGGGCCGGCGCGGGTCGCCGCCGCCGCCTCGATGTGGGCAGCCTTATGTAGGCGGGTTTTGCGGGAGTTCATCAGTGCTCGACCACGTCTCCATCATGGTCGGCGACCTCGATCCTGCCGGCCGCTTCTACGATGCGGTCCTGGCGGCGCTCGGGGTGCCGAGAATCGGCACCAGCGAGGATTGGATCGGCTACGGGGCGCGGGCCGACGCGGAGCATCCCGAACGCAGCTACCTCTCGCTGCTGCTCGGCGCGCGCCCCGAAGACGCGCCCGGATGGCACTGGTGCTTCAAGGCGCCCGACCGTTCCGCTGTCGACGCCTTCTGGGCGGCCGGCCTCGCGGCCGGCGGCACCGACGAGGGCGCGCCGGGGCTCAGGCCGCACTATCACCCTACCTACTACGCCGCCTTCCTGCGCGATCCGGACGGCAACCGGATCGAGGCCGTCTGCCATAGCGAATGAGCGATCGGCCCCGGCGTCCCTACTTCGGCCGGATTTGCGCGGCTTGACTTGGGGCCGCGCACGAACCGATAGAGGGCTCGAACCGGGGAGCGGCAGTGGCGCGTTCGAGGCGATATGGTGCGGCAGCGGCCGTCGGGGCGCTGCTGGCGAGCGGCACGGCCGTGGCACAGATGCCGCCGCCGGTGGGCCAGCCGGCTCCGCCGCCGGTCGGCGCCGTCAATCCTGTCTGTATGCGCCTCGAGGGGCAGCTCGCCTCGCTCGACCAGGGCGGCGCAGGCGCCGCGGCGGCCGCCGCGCA
>JAEZCD010000114.1 GCA_023430145.1 Pseudomonadota bacterium | reverse complement strand
CGCGAAAGCGCAGGATCCATCTTTTCAGCTCATCGTCTCGCAGAAGATGGATCCTGCGCTTTCGCGCAGGATGACGCGGAGCTATGTGTCGCAGGACGGTAATCAGAACGACTATGTCGAATACGCGGTAAAATTCGCCGTCCCCGAGCGCGCCCGCCAGTCGGTGACGACGTTGACCAGCGCCGTCCTGCCCGCAGCCACCGCCGCCGCCGCGCGCTCGAGCGCCGGGCGAATGTCCTCCGGGCGCTCGACATATTCGCCGTGGCAGCCGAGCGCCTCGGCCATCTTGTCGAAGCGCGTATAGCCGAGATAACGGCCGGGCTTCACCTCTTCGGGATCCGCCGTCCAGCCGCCGTTGAGGCTGATGACGACCAGCACCGGCAGCTCGTGCCGCACTGCCGTGTCGAGCTCCATGGCGTTGAGGCCGAACGAGCCGTCGCCGTGCAGCACCAGCACCTTGTGGTCGGGTTTCGCCACCTTCGCGCCGACGCCGAACGGCATGCCGACGCCCATGGTGCCGAACGGCCCGGAGTTCAACCGGTGGCCAGGCCGAAAGCTCGGGATCGACTGGCGGCCGTAGTTCAGAATCTCCTGGCCGTCGACGACCAGAATCGTGTCGCGATCGCTGAAGTCGCGTATCTCCTTGCAGAGCCGCAAGGGGTGGATCGGCATCTGGTCGGTGGCGAGCTGCGCCTCGTGCTTGGGAATCCGCCCCTTCTCGTCGGCGCCGAGCTTTTCGCGCCAACCGGCGAACAGCGTCGGCACGATCCTGCCGGCGCACGCCTCGGAAAGCTGGTCCAGCACCGCCCGTGCATCGCCGACAATGCCGATGTCGAGCCGCTCCGAGCCGTCGATCTCGGCAGGATCGGCGTCGATGCGGACGAAGGTCGCGGACGCGGAGAAGCGCGGCGGCGCGCCGTAGGAGAAGACGTAGTTGAGCCGCGTGCCGACGACGAGCACCAGATCCGCCTCGCGGAAGGCGAGCGAGCGGGCGTGGCCGAAGAAGAATTCGTGGTCCTCCGGGATCACCCCCCTGCCCTGCGGCGTCGTGTAGAACGGGATGCCGGTCGCCTCGACGAAGCGCTGCAGCGCCTCGGCGGCGCCCGACCAGAGAATGCCGCTGCCCGAGAGGATGACCGGCCGCTCGGCCCGGCCGAGGGCGTCCACCACGGCTGCGAGGCTCGCCGCATCGGCGACAGGCCGCGCGCGTAAAGTGGAGGCGGTCGCCTTCGGCCAGACGACGTCCTTCTCCTCGACATCGGCGTAGAGCACGTCGCCCGGCAGGTCGAGATAGACCGGGCCCGGCTTGCCCGATATCGCCTGCTTGAAGGCGAGGTGGATGTATTCGGGGATGCGGCGCGGCTCCAGCACGCGCTCGGCCCATTTCGTCACCGGCTTCATGATGGCGAGCTGGTCGATCTCCTGGAACGAGCCCTTGCCGAAATGGCTGAGCGGGCTCGCGCCGCCGAGCGCCACCACCGGCGCGCAGTCGATCAGCGCATTGGCGAGGCCGGTGGTGAGATTGATCGTGCCGGGCCCCGAGGCGCCCATGCACAGCCCCGGTCGCCCGAGGACACGCGCGTAAGCTTGCGCCATCATCGCCGCCGCCTGCTCGTGGCGGACGTCGACCATGCGCACGCCGTTCGCCATCAGCGACTTCACCGCGTCGTTGATCGGCCCGCCCATGATGTAGAAGCCGGCCCCCGCGCCCTGCTCGGCGACCGCGCGGCCGAGCAGCGAATATGCCTTCACCATCGGTGATCCCGTCCCCTTGCCTTTTCCGCCGGCGCTGCGAGGGTCTTAGGGGCTGAGTGTCGACTCTTCAAGGGCATCGATGGTCGTCGATCGCTACCGGAGACACTTTGCGACAGGCTGCTGTCGACAAATGCAGCCCTATTCAGGCCGACCGTTCAACCCGTCGGTGCGCTCGCGGTCCCCGAACACGCGCGCCAGCCGGGCGAGCGCGTTCATGTGGTTGGAGTGGATGATCGCCGCCGCGAGCCCGTGGTCGCGGTCCGCATAGGCGCGCAGCAGATACTGGTGGTCCTCGCACGAGCGCGTCATGCCCTGCGGCTGCGACAGGCTGATGCGCCGCAGCGGCAGCGTCCGCAGCAGGAGCGAATCGAGGATCCGCTTGACCGTGCGGTTGCCGGCCATCTGCGTGTTCTTCTCGTGGAACTCCACGTTCGCCCAGAAGTAGGCGACATTGTCGTTCGCCGCGCAGGCCTGCCGCATCACCTCGACCTGCGCCGCCAGCACCTCCTGCTGCGCCTGCGTCGAGGAGAGCGCCACCTCGCGCACGACGAGCTGCAACAGGACGGCGCGCGCCTTGTAAATTTCCTGGATCTCCGACCAGTCGAGCTTTTTCACGCGGGGCCGCCGGCGCGGGGGAATATCGACGAGACCTTCCTTCTCGAGCAGCATCAGCGCCTCGCGGATCGGCGTGCGGCTCGTCGCGTACTGGATCGACAGGTCGACCGAGTTGAGGTCGTCGCCCGGGTTGCGGACCCCCTCGATGATCTCGGCGCCGATCTCGCAGGCGAGCGTCGAGACGAGCGACGGCCGGTCATGCCGGTCGGCGACGATGCGGTGCACGACCGAGGCGGCCGATCCGGTGACCGGTCCAGCCGGGCTGTCAGGGCCATGCTCGCCCTGCGTGCGACTCTCCGAAGCCTCCACTCGGATCTCCACTATGACGCGAGCACGAATCTATGCGCTCGGAAGGGCTTCGACAAATCCCGGCCCGCCCGGTCGGGTTCGGCGGCACGGGAGGCGGCAAGGCTCCTCCCTCGCCCCTCCGGGTGGATGAAACCGACCGTGCCTTCCCGCATGCCGTCTCTGGGTCCCCTTCCCGCGCCTTCGGCGCGCCGGGGCCGCCACCGCGAGTGCTCCTGTGTAGT
>JAEZCD010000110.1 GCA_023430145.1 Pseudomonadota bacterium | reverse complement strand
GACTACGAGATCGCGGCCAAGGCGCGGGTCGCGCGCACCTTCCAGAACATCCGCCTCTTCACGGGCATGACGGCGCTCGAGAACCTCGTCGTCGCGCAGCACAACACGCTGATGGACGCCTCGGGCTGGACGGTGCTCGGCCTCGTCGGCCTGCCGCGTTACGCACGCGCCGAGAAGGCGGCGATCGAGCGCGCGCGCTACTGGCTCGATCTCATCGGGCTGACCGCGCGCGCCGACGATCCCGCGGGCAGCCTGCCCTATGGCGACCAGCGCCGCCTCGAGATCGTACGCGCCATGTGCAGCGATCCGCTACTGCTCTGTCTCGACGAGCCGGCCGCGGGCCTCAATCCGCGCGAGAGCGGCGAGCTCAGCAAGCTCTTGAAGACCATCCAGCGCGAGCACGGCACGTCGATCCTGCTCATCGAGCACGACATGTCCGTCGTCATGGAGATTTCTGACCACGTGATCGTGCTGGAATACGGTATCAAGATCTCCGACGGCTCGCCGGAGCACGTGCGCAACGATCCCAAGGTCGTCGCGGCCTATCTCGGTGTGGAGGATGACGAGGTGGCGGCCGTCGAGCGGGGAGAGCTGCCATGAGCGCGACTCTTCTCCGCGTCAGCGGCGTCAAGAGCTACTACGGCAGCATCATGGCGCTGAAGGGTGTCGATATCGAGATCGCGGAAGGCGAGATCGTGTCGCTGATCGGTGCCAATGGCGCCGGCAAGTCGACGCTGATGATGACCATCTGCGGCAATCCGCGGGCGCGAGAGGGAACGATCAGCTTCGCCGGCCAGGACATCACGCGGCTCGAAACACACGAGATCGCGCGCCTCAGGATCGCGCAGTCGCCGGAAGGGCGGCGCATCTTCGGGCGCATGACGGTGCTGGAAAACCTCCAGATGGGCGCCGAGATCGATCGCGCGCGGCATTTCGAGGAGGATCTTGCGCGTGTGACCGAGCTTTTTCCCCGGCTCAAGGAGCGCCTTGCGCAGCGCGGCAGCACGCTTTCGGGCGGCGAGCAGCAGATGCTGGCGATCGCGCGCGCGCTCATGAGCCGGCCGCGTCTCCTCATGCTCGACGAGCCCTCGCTGGGCCTTGCCCCCATCATCGTGCGGCAGATCTTCGATGCCATCCGCGAGCTCAACCGGCGCGAGGGCATGACAATCTTCCTCGTCGAGCAGAATGCCTATCACGCGCTGAAGCTCGCGCATCGCGGCTACGTCATGGTGAACGGCCAGATAACCCTGTCCGGGGCGGGCCGCGAGCTGCTCGAGCGCGAGGAGATCCGCGCCGCCTATCTCGAGGGCGGCCGGCACTAGGGAGCTGCGATGGGCATTCTCTGGGAAGAGCATTCCGTTTTCCCGTTCCTGATCATCACGGTGATCCTCGGCGGCGGCGCGGCCTGGATGTCGGGACGGGCGATCGCCCGCGGCTGGAAGCCCGGGTGGCGGGCGGCGCTGTGGATGCTGCCGCTGGGCTTTGCCGTGCGCTTCATCCATTTCGCTCTCGGCGAAGGCACGCTGCTGTCGCTGCACTACCTCGCCGTCGACACGGCCGTCCTGATCGCCTTCACGCTTCTCTCGCACCGCCGCACGCGGTCCAAGCAGATGGTCAGGCAATATCCATGGCGCTTCGTGCGCGCGGGCTGGCTCGGCTGGCGCCTGCGCGACCAGGGGGCCGGTTGACGGTCTGTTGGTCGTAGCGGACAGGAATTGCGCGTGACTTCCGCGCGCTCTTGAGCAAAATGGGCGCCAAGGCGGCGCTCCGCCGCTTGGAACATAACCGACCTTCAGAACACTCGGGAGAAACTGAATGACGAAAGGGATGTTTGGCGCCCTCATGCTGGGTGCCGCTATCCTCGCCGCCGGGCCCGCCGCCGCCGATATCGCGGTCGCCACGGCCGGCCCGATGACGGGCCAGTATGCCTCCTTCGGCGCGCAGATGAAGGCCGGCGCCGAGCAGGCGGTCGCCGACATCAACGCCGCCGGCGGCGTTCTCGGCCAGAAGCTGGTGCTCGAGATCGGCGACGATGCCTGCGATCCCAAGCAGGCGGTCGCGGTCGCCAACCAGCTCGCCGGCAAGGGCGTGAAGGTGGTCGCCGGGCACTTCTGCTCGGGCTCCTCGATCCCGGCCTCGGCGGTCTACAACGAGGAAGGCGTGCTGCAGATCTCGCCGGCCTCGACCAACCCGGTCTTCACCGACAAGCGCCCCGGCCCCGGCATCTTCCGCGTCTGCGGCCGTGACGACGCCCAGGGCCTCGTCGCCGGCAGGTACATCGCCGACAAGTACAAGGGCAAGAACGTCGCCATCCTCCACGACAAGTCGGCCTACGGCAAAGGCCTCGCCGACGAGACGCAGAAGGCCATGAACGCGGCCGGCGTCAAGGAGAAGATGTACGAGGCCTATACGGCCGGCGAGAAGGACTATACCGCGCTCGTCTCGAAGATGAAGGCGGCCAACATCGACGTCGTCTATCTCGGCGGCTACCACACCGAGGGCGGCCTGATCCTGCGGCAGATGCGGGAGCAGGGCATGAACTCGCAGATGCTCTCGGGCGACGCGTTCAACACCGAGGAGTTCTGGTCGATCACCGGACCCTCCGGCGCCGGCATGATGTTCACCTTCGCGCCCGATCCGCGCAACTTCCCGGCCGCCGCCAAGGTGGTGAAGGACTTCGAGGCCAAGAAGATCAACCCGGAGGGCTACACCCTCTACACCTACGCCGCGCTGCAGGTCTTCAAGCAGGCGGCCGAGAAGGCGAAGTCGACCGACGCCAAGAAGGTCGCCGAGGCCATGAAGGACACCGATTTCGACACCGTGCTCGGCAAGATCCGCTTCGACAACAAGGGCGATCCGACCGAAGCCAACTACGTCTGGTACGTCTGGAAGGACGGCAAGTACACCGAGATGTGAGCCTTTCGCTCACGCTCTGACCGAGAGGCCCGCCGCGCCACCCGCGGCGGGCTTTTTTTGTTGGGCGAGGTCGCGCGGGCCCTGTGCCGGCTGCCGACCTCCCTCGTCGTCCTGTGGCTTGACCGCAGGACCCATTCTTCCTCCGCCGGCGCTGAGATGGATCCTGCGCTTTCGCGCAGGATGACGAGGACAACCCGACGCGCCCGAACCGGGCTATACGTGCCGCGATGGGCGGCCTACCGCACCGCCTGGTCGAAGATCTCGCGCAGCATGCGGCGGCACTCGGCGGCGATCTCGCGAGATTCCGACAGGTCGCGCGTGCGCTCGATCTGCCTGAGGTCGCGGATGGCGAGGTCGATGGCGGTGAGCAGATCGAGCTCGGGCAGCGGATCCTCCTCCTCGAAGATCGGCTGCTGCGGCGCCGGCCGGCCCGGGAAGAGGATGATCTCAGCCATGTACGCCACTCCGAATCGGTCGCTTACGCACCTCTTTTTCGCGCGCGCCGGTTAACGCGGACTCAAAGGCGAAGCTTCAGCCGAGGGTGGCGAGGCCTGGGAAAGTCTCGAGCAGCCAGAACGCCGTCGACTGCACCCAGCCGGCCAAAAAGCCGATGCCGGTCAGCACGAGGAGGCCGCCCATCGCCTGCTCGACGCGGCGCAGATGGCGCTTGAACTTCGCCAGAAAGCCGACGAACGCGCGCATGCCGAGCGCTGCGCCGACGAACGGGATGCCGAGCCCCATCGCATAGAGCGCGAGCAGGCCGGCGCCCTTCAGCACCGTGTCCTCGGAGGCGGCGATCGACAGCACGGCGGCCAGCACCGGGCCGATGCAGGGCGTCCAGCCGAGCGCGAAGGCGAGGCCCATCAGATAGGCGCCGACGAAGGTCGCCGGCTCGCCGCCGGGCGAGACGCGCGCTTCCCGATAGAGCAGGGGGATGCGCAGCACGCCGAGGAAATGCAGCCCCATCAGGATGATGAGGATGCCGGCGATCTGCGCCAGGAGCGGCAGCTCGCGCGCGATCGTCTGGCCGATCACCGAGGCGGTGGCGCCGAGCGCGACGAAGATGGTCGCAAAACCCGCCACGAACAGGAGCGCCGCCGGCAGCAGCTGGCGCCGCACGTCGGCCGGCCGGTCGCCCTCGACCAGCTCCTCCAGCGTCGTGCCGGCGATGTAGCAAAGATAGGGCGGCACCAGCGGCAGCACGCAGGGCGACAGAAAGGACAGGAGCCCGGCGAAGATGACGGCCGGGATGGTGATTTCTGCGCCCATGCGGGGTCGGGAGCTCCAGTGGCCGGCCTCCTTTAGGCGCTATCGGCCGTGAGCGTAAGGCGACATCCGTTCACAGGTGCGATCACGCCCCGAGGCTGCCGGCCGGGCCTCGGCGAGGACGCCGGGCGGGGGCAGCTATCGCGCCTTGCCCATGCGCCGCATGAACATGCGCATCACGAGGTACCAGAGCAGACCGGCTATCCCGCCGGCGATGACGAGGATGACGGTCTCGGCCGCCTGAAGCGGCGCGTTCCACCAGAGCATGCCGGCCGTCCACAGGACGGCGAACAGCACGGAAGCGGCGGGCAGGGGCATCGGCGTTCTCCCGGATCGTGCCGCCCTACTGACGCAGCGTGGCTGAACCGGCGGCGAATGCGGCGTTCACCTGCGCGACAGGCTGGTTCCCTCGGCTGAGCGCAGGTCCAGGGTACGAAGCGCCGAGCAGCGACGCCGGCAAGACCTTTCTCCGCCGCGCGATAGACCGCACGGGCGGATCGAAACGATCGGATATGCTGATTCGACGCTCCCCAGCGCTCTGGCTACATTCGAGCCGGGCGAGGCGCCCGTCGAAGGCGCCGATCGCGGAAAGGCGCCGGATAGCGCGCCAGGGAAAAGACGCCGTCCGTCGATGTCCGGGCAGGTCCGAGGCTGTCGGCATTGCGCCGTCCGCCCCCGATCCCGAAAGCCGGAGCACGACGATCGAGGGAGGAACGACCATGAGCCTTTGCGGTAGAGCCGCGCGCTGGGGCCTCGGCGCATTGTTGACGGGTCTTGTCGCCACCATTCCGGCGGCTGCCGAGGACTATCCGGCCAAGACGGTGACGCTGGTGACGCTGTCGAGCCCGGGCGGCGGCACCGACGTCTTTTTGCGCGAGGTGATCCGCCACCTCGGGCCGATCATGGGCAAGACCTTCGTCGTCGTGAACACGACAGGGGGCGGCGGCGCCAAGGCGATGGCGCAGGTCGCCCAGGGCCCGAAGGACGGCTCGATACTCCTCGGCACGACGGGAACGCTGATCAACACCACGGTGACGTCCAAGGTCCAGTACGGCTCCAAGGACATGGACTGGGTGGTGAACTTCTTCCTCGACCCCTCGCTCGTCTACGTCCGCGCCGACAGCCCGATCAAGACGCTGCAAGAGCTCGTCGACTATGCGAAGGCGAACCCGGGCAAGCTGAAATACGGCCTCGCCACGCCGACCTCGCAGGATCGCTACGCCGTCGAGCGGCTGAAGCGGCTGACCGGGACCAACATCGTCGCGGTTCCCTTCGAGGGCGGCGGCGAGCTCCTTCTGTCGGTTCTGAACGGCACGCTCGACGTCGCCAATGGCGAGCCGCAGGAGCTGATGCCGCAGCTCGCCGCCGGCAAGATCCGCATCCTCGCAACCCTGACCGACGAGCGGGTGAGCATCTTTCCCGAGGTGAAGACGGCCAAGGAGCAGGGGATCGACCTCAGCGTCATCAAGTTCCGCGGCCTTTCCGGGCCGAAGAACCTGCCGCCCGAGATCAAGGCGGCCTGGGCCGACGCCACAAGGAAGCTGCTCGCCGACCCGGCCTTCAAGGCCTGGTACGAGAAATCGGGCCTCATCCCGGCGGTGATGAATGCCGAGGAATACGAGACGTTCATCGCCGACTTCTACAAGACTCAGGAAGATTTTTTCCGGGAGATCGGCGTCCTGAAATAGGCGGCGCGCCGAAGCTGTCAATTGCATGTCCGCCGGCGACGAGCCCGCTCGTCGCCGTTTCCTTTTGCCGACCTGGGAGCGGCCGCTCGGATGAATGACGCATGCACGCAGCGACCGCCGACGGCCTCCGAGGTCCTGGCCGACTGGCTGAGCCGGCTGCGGCCGGCCGACATTCCCGATCGCACCCGCGAGGTCGCCGGCAAGGTGTTGCTCGACATCGCCGGTCTCTGCGTCGCCGCGCGGCGGACGGACTACACGGCCTCGGTGATCGAGGCGTGGGAGAGCGAAGGCTCCTGCACGCTGATCGGCCATGCGCGGACGATGGATGCCGCCGGCGCGGCGCTCGTCAACGGCATGGCAGCGCACGGCGAGGATTTCGACGACACCTTCGAGGGGGCGCCGCTGCATGCGGGCGCCGCCGGCGTGCCGCCGCTGCTCGCCATCTGCGAGCGCTACGGCAGGAGCGGCGCCGATCTCATGACCGGCCTCTGCGCCGCCATCGAGACGATGTGCCGGCTCGCCCTCGTCGCCCCTGGGGACATCCACCGCGCCGGCTTCCAGCCGGCGGCGGTGCTCGGCACCTTCGGCGCGGCGGCCGGCGTCGGCGTGGCGCTCGGGCTCGACAGGCGCCAGCTCGCCAATGCGCTCGGCATCGCCGGCAGCTTCTCCTCCGGGCTCATGGAGTTCCTGGCCGAGGGCGCCTGGACCAAGCGCATCCATCCGGGCTGGGCGGGCCAGTCGGGCTTGCGCGCGGCGCTGCTCGCCCGCTCCGGCTTCACCGGCCCGCGCGCGGTCCTCGAGGGGAGGAACGGCTTCTTCCGCGCCTTCGCGAGGATCGCCGAGCCGCGGCTCGGCTCGGTGACGGAGGGCCTCGGCGAGGTCTGGCGCATGGATGACCTCGCCTTCAAGGTCTATCCCTGCGGCACCATGATCGGCCCCTATATCGACTGCGCGATCATGCTGCGCGAGAGCGGCGTCGCCCCCGAGGAGATCGTCCGCATCACCTGCAAGGTCGCCGCCGGCGTCGCCGCCCGTCAGTGGGAGCCGCTCGCCGAGAAGCAGAGCCCGTCGAACGAGTTCTCCGCCAAGTTCAGCGGCCCGTTCGGGCTCGCGCTCGGCCTCGTCCGCGGCAGAGCGGGGCTCGCCGACTACACCGAGGAGAGCATCCGCGACCCGGCTCTGCTGGCGGTGACCCGAAAGATCGCCTTCGAGATCGACCCGTCGAACCCGTTCCCGGAGCGCTACACAGGCGATCTCGAGGCCGAGCTGCGCGACGGAACGGTCCTGACCTTCCATCAGCCGCATCTACGAGGCGGGCGGGCGGCGCCGCCGAGCCGCGAGGATCTCCTGCGCAAGTTCGAGGACAATATCCACTACGGCGGCTGGAGCGCGGGAGAGGGCGAAAAGCTCGCCGCGTTTTGCGCCGGCGCCTTCGACGCTCCGGACCTCGGCGCGCTCAAAGCGTTTCGGATGTAACCCGGCTCGGCGGGACGGGGCGGCGGAACGCCGCGCCGGCCGGCTTGCAGCGCGGCCGGGTTTGCACCAAGACCTGCCGCATGAGCGTTTCGCAGGACAATCCGCGGGCGAGCGGGCGCGAATGGGTCGGCCTCGCCGTCCTGATGCTGCCCTGCCTGCTCTATTCCATGGATCTGACGGTCCTCAACCTCGCGGTGCCGCAGCTCACCGCCGACCTCGAGCCGACCGCGGCGCAGCTGCTGTGGATCGTCGACATCTACGGCTTCTTCGTCGCCGGCTCGCTGATCACCATGGGCACGCTCGGCGACCGCATCGGCCGGCGGAAGATCCTCATGATCGGCGCCGCCGCGTTCGGCGCCGCCTCGGTGCTGGCGGCTTTTTCGACCAGCGCCGAGATGCTGATCTTCGCCCGCGCGCTGCTCGGAATCGCCGCGGCCACGCTGGCGCCGTCGACGCTCTCGCTGATCCGCAACATGTTCCTCGATCCGCGCCAGCGGCAGCTCGCCATCGGCATCTGGATCGCCGGCTTCTCGGTCGGCGGCGCCATCGGCCCCCTCGTCGGCGGGGTGCTGCTCGAGCATTTCTGGTGGGGCTCGGTGTTCCTGCTCGCGGTGCCGATGATGGTGCTGATCCTCGTCGTCGGGCCGTTGCTGCTGCCGGAGTTCAAGGATCCGAACCCGGGCCGCCTCGACCCGTTCAGCGCCGCGCTGTCGGTCGCGGCGGTGCTGGCGACGATCTGGGGCATCAAGCGGATCGCGGAAGCCGGCGGCGACTGGGCGGCCGCCCTCGCCATCCTCGTCGGCCTCGCGGTCGGCTATGCCTTCGTCCGCCGGCAGCAGGGGCTCGCCGATCCGCTAATCGACGTGTCGTTGTTCCGACGGCCGGCGATCGGCGGCGCGCTGGCGACCAACATCGTCGCGCTCTTCATCGCCTTCGGCTCGTTCCTGTTCATCGCCCAGTACTTTCAGCTCGTGCTCGGCATGTCGCCGCTCGAGGCTGGCCTGTGGACGGCGCCGACGGGCGTCGCCTTCGGCCTCGGCTCGGTGCTGACGCCGCTCCTTGTCCGGCGCGTGAAGCCGGTGCACGTGATGGCGGGCGGCTTCCTGATGACGGCCGCCGGGTTCTGCCTGATGGCGCTGCTCGACGGCTCGCACGGCTTCCTCGTGCTGATGGTCGGCATGACGCTGTTCTGCCTCGGCCTGTCGCCGATCGGCACGCTAACCACCGATTTCGTCGTCGGCCATGCGCCGCCCGAGCGGGCAGGGGCGGCGGCGGCGATCTCGGAGACGAGCTTCGAGTTCGGCGGCGCGATCGGCATCGCCGTGCTCGGCAGCTTCGTCACGCTGCTCTACCGGACGGCGATGAGCGCGGCCGCCCCGGCCGGCGTGCCGCCGGGCCACGAGGGCGCCATGGACACGCTCGGCGAGGCGGTCGCGCTCGTCCCGAGCCTGCCGCCGGAGCTCGGCGCTGCGCTGCTTGCGACAGCGCGAACGGCGTTCACCGGCGCCGTCGAGGTGACCTTCGTCGTCTGTGCGCTGATCGCCCTCGGCGCGGCTGGCCTCGTCATGTGGCTGCTGCGCAGCGTCGTCGCCGACCGGGGAGCGCCGCCCACCGCCCGCGTCGAGGGGGCGAGCGTCGAGGCGAGGCCGGACGCGCTCGTTTCCTGACGGGGCGCGCCTCCGGCGAGCAGAACCTCGAAAGTCACACGCCTGTCATGCTGGCCGACTAGCCAGAAAGCGTTCGGTCTTGTCGCGCCCCGGCAGGCTGGCGACGAATGTCGCTCGCCACGGGACGGCGGCGTTTTCTGCTACCGATCGGGGAAACACCATGAATTTTGGACGCACATTCGCCGGGTTCGCGCTGGCGGCCGCCGCCCTCGGCGTCGCACCGGCCCTCGCGAAAACAGAGCTCGTCGTCTATACCGCGATCGAAGCCGACCAGCTGAAGGACTACAAGGCGGCGTTCGAGAAGGACAATCCGGAGATCACCATCCGCTGGGTGCGGGATTCCACCGGCATCGTCACCGCCAAGCTGCTCGCCGAGAAGGCGAACCCGCAGGCCGACGCGATCTGGGGCCTCGCCGCGACCTCGCTGATGCTGGTCGCCGCCGACGACATGCTGCTGCCCTACGCGCCGAAGGGCCTCGCCGAGATCAACCCGAAGTTCCGTGACCCTGCCAACCCGCCGAGCTGGGTCGGCATGGACGTCTGGTCGTCGGCCATCTGCTTCAACACGGTCGAGGGCGCCAAGCGCAAGATGACGGCCCCGAAGTCCTGGGCCGATCTCACCAAGCCCGAATACAAGGGCCAGATCACGATGCCGAACCCAGCCTCGTCGGGCACCGGCTTCCTGATGGTCTCGGCCTGGATGCAGCTGATGGGCGAGGAGAAGGCCTGGGCGTACATGGACGCCCTGCACCAGAACATCGGCTCCTACACCCATTCCGGCTCGAAGCCCTGCCGGCAGGCGGGCGCGGGTGAGTTCGCGATCGGCATCTCGTTCGAGTATCGCGCCGCCAAGACGAAGGCCGACGGCGCGCCGATCGACATCGTCTACCCGGCCGAGGGGCTCGGCTGGGACGTCGAGGCGACCGGCATCCTGAAGACGACCAAGAAGCTCGAGGCCGCCAAAGCGCTCGCCGACTGGGCCGCCTCTCGCAAGGCGAACGAGCTTTACGCCAAGGGCTACGCAGTGGTGGCCGTGGACGGCGTCGCCGCGCCGCTGCAGCACGTGCCGGCCAATCTCGCCAGCATGCTGATCAAGAACGACTTCACCTGGGCCGCCAAGAACCGCGAGCGCATCCTCGCCGAGTGGGCCAAGCGCTACGACGGCAAGAGCGAGCCGCGCACCTGAGCCGGCCGGTGCTCGACCGACCGTCCCCCTCGATCATGGCCGGCCCCGAAAGGTCCGGCCATGATCCCGTTTCGGCGCCGTATCTCGCGATCCGCGCCCTCGACAAGATGTTCGGGCCGTTCCAGGCGCTGCGCGACATCCATCTCGACGTGCATCTCGGCGAGCTCGTCTCCTTCCTCGGGCCGTCGGGCTGCGGCAAGACCACGCTCCTGCGCGCCATCGCCGGACTCGACGTACAGACGAGCGGCACCATTCTGCAGAGCGGCCGCGACATCTCCAGCCTGCCGGTCGACAAGCGTGACTTCGGGATCGTCTTCCAGTCCTACGCGCTGTTCCCCAATCTCAGCGTCCGCGACAATGTCGGCTACGGGCTCGTCTCGGCGCGCTGGAAGCGCCGCGACATCGAGGCCCGCGTCGGCGAGCTGCTGACCCTCGTCGGCCTGTCGGACCAGGCGGCGAAGTACCCGGCGCAGCTCTCGGGCGGCCAGCAGCAGCGGGTGGCGCTCGCCCGCGCGCTCGCCCTCTCGCCCGGCCTCCTGCTGCTCGACGAGCCGCTGTCGGCGCTCGACGCCCGGGTGCGCACGCGGCTGCGCGGCGAGCTGCGCGATCTGCAGAAGCGCCTCGGCGTCACCACCATCATGGTCACGCACGACCAGGAGGAGGCGCTGACCATGTCCGACCGCATCGTCGTCATGAACGAGGGCCGCATCGAGCAGGTCGGCACGCCGACCGAGATCTACGCGAAACCCGCTACCCCCTTCGTCGCCGACTTCGTCGGCCGCATGAACTTTCTGCGCGGGCGGCTGTCGCCTTGCGGCCGGGTGGATGTCGGCGGCCTGCCGCTCAGCCTCGGCGAGGCGGTGACGATCGCGCCGGGCTCCGAGGTCACGGTCTGCGTCCGGCCGGAGGATGTGCGCCTGCGCGATTCCCAGCCCGGCGCGCCGAACACGCTCTCGGTGCGCATCGGCCGCATGGAGTTCATGGGCAATCACGTCTCGGCGACGCTGGACGTTCCCGATCGCGGCCTCGCGCTGATCGCCGACCTGTCGATCAACGATATCCGCGAGCTCTCGCTCGCCCCCGACACGGCGCTCATCGTCACGCTGCCTCCGGACCGGCTGCGCGTCTTCCCGGACCAGGCGCTGGCCTGAGCCCGATGTCCGCCGCGGGCTCCCTCGCACCGGCCGCGGCCGCCCGTCCGATCCGGCAGAGCCTGTCGCGCGACGACCTTTTGCGCCGCGCGCTGGTCCTCCTCCTCATCCTGTGGCTGACGCTCACCGTCCTGTTGCCGCTCGGCGCGTTGTTGTCGAAGGGCTTCCTCGACCGCGACGGCAATTTCGTCGGCCTCGCCAACTTCGTGACCTACGTCTCGAACCCGGCACTCGTCGCCTCGGTCACCAACAGCCTCCTCGTCACCGTCGTCAGCACGGTGATCTGCGTCGGCCTCGCCTTCCTCTACGCCTACGGGCTGATGCGGACCTGCATGCCGGCGCGCGGCCTGTTCAAGGCGATCGCGCTCGTTCCGCTGCTGGCGCCCTCGCTCCTGCCGGCGATCAGCCTCGTCTACCTGTTCGGCAATCAGGGCCTCGCCAAGGACCTGCTGCTCGGTGCCTCGATCTACGGGCCGATCGGCATCGTCCTCGGCGAGGTCTTTTGGACCTTCCCGCACGCCCTCATCATCATCACTACCTCGCTCGCGCTCGCCGACGCCCGGCTCTACGAGGCCGCACGAATGCTGAAGGCGGGGCCCGGGCGGACGCTGCTGACCGTCACGCTGCCTGGCGCCCGGTACGGCCTCGTCAGCGCGACCTTCGTCGTCTTCACCCTCGTCATCACCGATTTCGGCGTGCCGAAGGTGATCGGCGGCCACTACAACGTGCTCGCGACCGACATCTACAAGCAGGTCGTCGGCCAGCAGAATTTCGAGATGGGCGCCGTCGTCGGCATCATCCTGCTTCTGCCGGCAGTGATCGCCTTCTTCGGCGATCGCTTCGCGCAAAGGCGCCAATCGTCGCTGCTCTCCTCCCGCGCGGTACCGCTGGCGCCGAGGCCCGATCCCGTGGTCGATCGCGCCTTCCTCGCGATCTGCGGTCTCGTCGCCGCCTGCATTCTCGTGATCCTCGGCATGGCGATCTTCGCCTCGCTCGCCACCTTCTGGCCCTACAACCTGACGCCGAGCTTCAAGAACTACGATTTCGACCGCATGGACGGCGGCGGCTGGGCGAGCTACTTCAACTCGCTGCGCATGGCCGGCTATGTGGCGGTGTTCGGCACGGCCGTCGTCTTCCTCGGCGCCTATCTGATCGAGAAGACGCCGCGCTTTTCCACCGCGCGGGGGCTCGCGCAACTCCTCGCGATCGTGCCCCTCGCGGTGCCCGGCCTCGTGCTCGGACTCGGCTACATCTTCTTCTTCAACAGCCCCGAAAACCCGCTGAACTTCCTCTACGGGACGATGGCGATCCTCGTCGTCTGCACGATCGCGCACTTCTATTCGGTGGCGCATCTGACGGCGGTGACGGCGCTGAAGCAGATCGATCCCGAGTTCGAGGCAGTGTCGACCTCGCTGCGTGTTCCGGTCTGGCGCACCTTCTTCCGCGTGACGCTGCCGGTCTCGCTGCCGACCGTGCTCGACATCGCCGTCTACCTGTTCGTCAACGCCATGACGACGGTGTCGGCGGTGGTGTTCCTCTATTCGCCGGACACGACGCTCGCCGCCGTCGCCATCCTGAACATGGACGATGCCGGCGACGTCGCGCCGGCGGCGGCGATGGCGATCGTCATCTTCGCCACCTCGGCCGCCGTGCGGACGGTCTATCTTCTGGCGACGCGCGGCCTCCTCGCCCGCTCGCAGGCCTGGCGAAAGCGCTGAAGGCGTCCGCTTCGGGGCCGGCCCGATACGGGTGCCGAGTGGCCTCGCGGCGCACGTCGGCTCGTCTTCGGGCTCCGGACCGGGGGCCGTATAGTATCGCCATGGGCGACGACGACATCTGGGATGCGGAGACGGCCGAGAGCTACGACACGCCGGGCGTCGGCATGTTCGCGCCCGAGGTGCTCGGGCCGACGGTGGACCGGCTCGCGGAGCTCGCGGGGAAGGGGCCCGCGCTCGAGCTCGCGATCGGCACCGGCCGCGTGGCCGTGCCGCTCAGTCGGCGGGGCATCCCGGTCGCCGGGATCGAGCTGTCGCCCGCGATGATCGCGCAGCTGCGGAAGAAAGCCGATGCCGAGACGATCCCCGTGGTTCTCGGGGACATGGCGACCGCCGTGGCTCCCGGAAGCTACGCCCTGGTTTATCTCGTGTTCAACGAGATCTCGAACCTATTGACCCAGGACGAACAGGTCGCCTGCTTCCGCAACGCGGCGCGGCACTTGCGACCGGGTGGCCGTTTCCTGATCGAGCTCTGGGTGCCCGAGCTCCGCAAGCTGCCGCCTGGCCAGCAGGCCGTGGTGTGGACGTCCGAGCCCGGCTATATCGGCCTCGACACCTACGACGTGCTGCGCCAGCACGTCGTCTCGCACCACTTCCGCTTCGGAGAGGGCCGGCAGGCCCGGCTGTTGCGCTCCGCCCACCGCTATGTCTGGCCGGCCGAGCTGGATCTCATGGCCCGGCTTGCCGGCTTCGAGCTCGAGAGCCGGCACGCGGATTGGCAGCGGTCCGAGTTCACGGCCGAGTCACGGTCGCATGTCTCCGTCTACCGCATTCCTCCGGAGCGGCAGCCGGGAGGAGGATAGGCGCGACTTGCGTCCGCGAAACCCGCGGCGACTTCAGCCCATCCTCCACTGCGGGGGACAGAAATGGCTGCTCACCACCGCGCTCCAGCGGCGCGCCCATGGCGCCCGCTGCGCAGCCTGCCTGCGGGTCGGGGATACTTCCGGTCCCAGCCCCGCGTGAGCCTCGCTCACCTCCTTCATCCATCCCGCGATGGGGGTGGTGAAGCCGGTCTTGCGCCGGCTGGTCACGGCCGGCGGCAATGCGCGCGTCGGCGCAGCGGCGAGCGGCGCCTTGCCGGGCGCGATAACCGCCCCAATCTGCGCCGAGGCCACCTGGGCGAGGAGAACGGTGTCGACGAGCGGGACGCGAACCTCGAGCCCGTGCGCCATGCTGGCCCAGTCCGTGTCGCGCAGGAGCTGGTTGCGCATGTAGAGGGATGCCTCCAGCACGGCGACTTTCGCGTGGCTGGAGCGCGGGCATGGCTTAAGGACAGAGTCGATGGAGGCGAGGATCGAGAGGCGATCGATGCCCGCGCGGACCAGCTCGGGATCGAGCGCGCGATCGAGCTCCCAGGGCATGAACAGGCCGCGCCGTAGAAGGTAGGCGCCGGCGAAGGTGCCTCCGAACTCCAGCATGCCCGGCAATTTGGGTCGGCTCCCGGAGACCTTGCCGAGAAGCCCGCGGACGGCCTTGCCGAGGAACGGGATGCGCGAGGGCCGTGCGAGCAGCCCGACCCACCGAGGAATGTCCTGGAAGGATGGATAGCCGCCGAACAGCTCGTCGCCGCCCAGTCCGGAAAGCGCGACCTTGAGGCCGAGCTCCCGGGCGGCCTTGGAGACGAACCACGTGTTCACGCCATCGATGGACGGCTGGTCCATGGCATCGAGGATACGCGGCAGATCGGCCGCGAACTCGCTTCGCGTCACGATCCGCGTGCTGTGCCGCGTGCCGTACGAGCGGGCGACGTCCTCTGCCAGCGGCGCCTCGTCCTCGTCTCGCCCGCGAAACTCCTCGAAGGCGAGGGTCACGGTTTGGATGTCGTTCTGGCCGGCATCGCGCATCAGGCTCACGAGGGCGCCGGAGTCGATGCCGGCCGAAAGGAATGCGCCGACCGGGACGTCCGCGACCAGGTGAGCGCGCACGCTGTCGAGCAGGGCCGCACGGATCGGCTCGTCGATCCTCTCACCGCCGCGAGCGCTCGCTTCGGCCTCCGCATCGCAATAGATCTTCGCGATCGAGTGATAGCGGACGCAATCCCGCACCCCGTTGCGATCGACGAGCAGCGTTGAGCCCGCCGGCAGCGCGCGGACCTCGCGATAGGTGGTGAAGGGCTCCGGAACGCTGCCCCACAGCAGGAATCCGACATGACCGGCCGGCTCCGGATCATGCGACACGGCATGTCCGGCCATCAGTGCCTTCACCTGGCTCCCGAACCGGACCGTCCGCCCATCATCGGAGTAGTAGAGCGGCTTGATGCCGTAGGCATCCCGGGCGAGAAACACCTGGCCCCGGTCGGAATCCCATATGGCGAAGGCGAACATGCCGCGGAGGTCGCTCGTCATGGCGACACCCTTCTCGGCATAGAGGTGCAGCAGGACCTCGGTATCGGATCGGGTGCGGAAGCTATAGCCGCGGGCCTCCAGGCTACGCCGCAGTTCCCGGTAGTTGTAGATCTCACCGTTGAAGGACACCACCAGCCGACCGTTTGAGGTCGCCATCGGCTGCGCGCCGGCATCCGACAGGTCGATGATGGACAGCCGCCTGTGGCCGAGGCCGACGCGGCCATCGCTCGAGAGCCACTCGCCGGCCCCGTCCGGTCCACGGCTGGCCATGTAGTCCCGGGTCCGGATCAGCTCTCGCCGATCCACCGCCGCCGCCGATGCGTGATAGGCGAAAATGCCGTTGATGCCGCACATGGCTATGCCGAGATGGGTCGCGGCTACGCCTCTGGGGACGTCCGCACTACGATGGTGTTGCCGATGACGAGCAAATCCATCTTCGTCCGCAGGAAGCAATCGAGCGCTTCCTCGGGCCGGCACACGACCGGCTCGTTCTCGTTGAACGATGTGTTCAGCACCATGGGAACCCCGGTCAGACGGCGAAACGCATCGATCAGTTCCCAGTATAGCGGGTTCGTCTCACGATAGACGGTCTGCAAGCGCCCCGAGCCGTCGACATGGGTGACTGCGGGGATCAGGGGACGCTTCTCCTCCCGGATCTGGTAGACCTGCATCATGAACGGCACGTCGCCATCCTCCTCGAACCAGTCGCCGACATGCTCTTTCATGATCGAGGGGGCGAACGGGCGAAAACTCTCGCGGCGCTTGATCTTGAGGTTGAGGATGTCCTTCATGTCGGAGCGTCGCGGATCGCAGACGATCGACCGGTTGCCGAGCGCGCGAGGGCCCCATTCCATGCGGCCTTGAAACCAGCCGACGACGCAGCCCCGCGCTATGGCTTCGGCGGTCCGCTGGAAAAGATCTGCCTCGACCGCGACGCGATCGAGGCGACAGCCGCTCTCGTGGATGTCGGCACGCCGGCGTGACAGCAAGCCCTCGATCTCCGCGTCGGCGGACGAGGGGCCGAGATAGGCGTGATCCATGACGCGACGGTCGGCCAAGGCATCGCCGGCGAGCACGCTGGAGATCGCTGGGGGGCGGCCGGGTCCCGGCGCTCCGCTCGCCGTGCGGTGCCACACATAGAAGGCGGCGCCTATCGCGCCACCCGCATCGCCGGCTGCCGATTGCACATAGAGCCGCTTGAAGGGCGATTGGCGCAGCACCTTGCCGTTCGCGACCGAGTTCATTGCGCATCCGCCGGCGAGCGTCAGGCTGTCCAGCCGATGGCGCTCGTGGAGGTGCCGGATCAGGTGGAAGAACGCCCCTTCGTAGACCGTCTGTACGGACCGGGCGATGTCGCGATGACGCTGCTCGAGCGGCTGATCCTCGCGTCGCGATGGACCGAGCAACTCCTCGAGCGCCGCCGTGTAAAGCGTGCCCACATGCGGGCTGCCGCCGTCCCAAGCATAGGCGATCTTCTCGCGATGATGGCGGAAGAAACGGGTATCGATCTCGAAGCGTCCGCCCTCCTTCAGCTCGACGATCCGACCGATCTCCGGCACCTGCTCCGGTCTGCCGTATGGCGCAAGCCCCATGACCTTGTATTCGTCCCCATAGTGGGGAAAGCCGAGATACTGGGTCATGGCCTGGTAGAAGACGCCGAGGGAATGCGGGAACCATACCCGGCCTTCGACCTCGATATCGGTATCCCGGCCCACGCCCCAGGCGGCGGACGCGAAGTCACCGAACCCGTCGATCGAGGCGACGCTCGCCTCCCGGAACGGGGAGACGAGAAATGCCGATGCCAGATGCGCGAGGTGGTGCTCGATACCCCGGACCACGCCTTTGAACGCCTGGTTGGGAAACGCGGCCTCCAGCTCGACTTCGATCGACCGGCGCTTCGCCTGATTTCGTAATCTGTCTGCGATGAGCCCCATCGGCGGGCGCCGGCGCAGCACGAACTCTATTTTCTTGAGGAGGCTCGCGCGTGGATTGGAGTTGACCGCGACGACGTCCACATCCGACAGCGACGCACGCGCCTCGGCGAGGCAATAGCGTACCGCCTCGGAGGGGAAGCCCGCCCAGTGCTTTATGCGCCGGAAGCGCTCCTCCTCGGCCGCAGCGACGAGCTCGCCGTCGCGGACGAGGCACGCCGAGCTGTCGCCGTGATAGGCGTTGAGGCCGAGGATGATCATGGGAGCGTGCTATTTGCCGCCGACGAAGAGGAGATGTTCACGAGGCTCCCCGGAAGGCACCAAGGGTCGGAGCTAGGCCGTGATGGCGCATACGCCGTGATGGCGCGGATATTTCAAGACACCCTCGAGCCTTCCGCTAGTGTCGCCCTGTAGCATTGAAGAACCTTCTCTCCCACACTCGTCCAGCTGTAGCTGCGGGCGACCAGGGCGTATGCCGCGCTGCCCATCGCGCGTCTTTCCAGATCGGTGATGCCGGTGGCTTCGAGCAATGCAGCCGTGAGCGCGTCGACTGTCGGTGCGATGCGCCATCCCGCGCGCTCCGCCGGCAGCGCCTCCCACGGGGTCCCGGTCGTCGTAATCGACGGAAGTCCATGGGCCAGCGCTTCGCCCACCGCCATGCCGAAGCTCTCCTGAAAGCTCGGCAGCACGAAGAGATCCGCCGACAGAAGCAGGGCGCGCTTCTCCGCAACGCCGACAGGGCCCGGCAGTGTCACGGCCTGCCCGAGGCCAAGTCTCGCGATCCGGTTCTCGAGGAGCGCGCGGTGGCCGTCTTCGTCCGGTCCTGCCAGGACAAGCTCCCAATGCCGGGGAGCGGCCCGCGCCCAGGCATCGATGAGCGCGGTCAGGTTCTTCACGGGATGCAGCCGGCCGACGAAGACGGCACGGCGCCGCGAGGGGCGATCGGACTTCGACGCCCATGCACTCTCGACGACCGGGCGGTCGACGAGGTCGATTCCATTCGGGATGACGTCCACCGGCGGTCGAAAGCCCAGCCGGCTCATGTTGACCGCCTCGAGCGTCGACGTCGCGTGTAGCCGATCCGCCGTGTCGAGATCGCGCTTCTGGTAGAGCGTCCAGGCGACCCACTTCTTGCCGCGCTTATGCTTCATCGCCCACGGCTCGAGCATGCCCCGCGGGCTCACAAATCTCGGCCAGCCCGATCGACGCCCGATGGTCGCGAGACGGTGATTGTGCCGCAGCCAAAGTCCATTGTCGTGGACGACGTCCGGGTCGCCGAAGTCATGCAGCGCCTGCTCGAGGGAGCCGCCGAGAATCCCGAGGGTGCTCGGGTGATCGGGGCGGCTGCCATCCGCCGACCACAGCCCGACCTCGGCTCCGCATGCCTGCAGGGCTTCGCCGAGCCGGAGGACGGAAAGCGCAGGGCCGCCATAGGCTCTCGCCAGGCTCGTGGCCGAGAGGAAAACCCTCAACGCGGGTGCCTTCCTCGCCTCACGCCGCCTTCCAGTCGAGCCGGCCGATCAGCCAGCCGAGGAGCGCAAACCCGATCACGAGGCTCGGCCACCCGAAGTTCATGTAGAACTCCATCACCTGCCCGACCCCCCAGGAGGTTTCGGTCGACAGTTCCAGCCCCGTCATATCGCGTACGAGCGTGCCACTGCCGGCAACGACGGGCTTGTCCGGCCAGACGGCGCGGGGAATGACGGCGATGACCGCCTCGTAGAATGATTGGCCCTGCAGGAAATCGACCCATCCCTGGTCGAGACGCTCGGCCGCCAACCCGGCGAAGTAGTTCTGATTGAGGCGGGCATCCAGCGAGGTCGCGTGCTGGTCATTGTCGAGATTGAGCGGCTCGATCCGGCTGAACACCCCGACCACGGTCTGCACGCGCGCCTCGAAGCCCGCACCGCTCCACAAAACGGAGCGGAGATGGTCTCGCGCGACGAAATAATTGACGAATATCGTCAGCCCGAGAGCGACGATGACGGCAGTCCCGATCAGGACGCGCCAGATGCTGCGGACGGAAACGGCCAGGACCGACAGCGTGATGATCGCAGCCGCCGAGCCGTAGCTCAGGAACCCGCCGAGAATCAGCATCAAGACGGGATAGACGGAGAGCAAAACGAGCCAGAGCATGCAGGCGCGAACGTTGGAGCGTGCCGCCGCGTCGCGCAGCCCCAGCATGACGCCCAGCATCCAGATCGCGCCGCCCTTTTCGATCAGCGCGCCGAGGGACGGGATGCCGCGCAGGGGGCTGAGGCCATAGACGAACAGCCACCCGGCAAACAGACAGAAGAACCAGAACCTCTGGTTCAACCTCGTCGGCGCGACGAACGGGCTCTGCGGGGGTCGGAATGCGGCTCTCCCGGCGATCCTGGGCCGCCCGGCACGGGCTATCGACAGCCCGACGACGAAGCAGAGGCTGCCGACCGCGGCTCGCCATATGCCCAGCGCGACATGCTCCGTCGTGATGAACAGATCGGGACGAACGAGGTGCGCATAGGCGCCGGGCACGTGCTCGAGACACAGGGCGAACAGATAGGCGATCGGCAGGCCGAGCGAGAGCCCGTCCCGGCGCAAGAGAAAGAGCGCGGCGAAGAGCGATATCCCGCAAAGGACCAGCGAAAGCACGATGCTGTCGCTCACCCCCATCGCGCCCTTTCCCTCCATGGGCCGGAGCAGGCGATGACATCCGACTGGGCCCGGAGCCAGTCGCCCGCGGCGCGCAGATCGGGCCAGGCGGCGGGCGTCGAGAAGAGGTACCCCGCGCCGGACAGGAGATCGACGCATCCGCCCGCCGGGCCTCCGGTCGGCGAGCCGTTCCAGTTCAGCTCCAGGAAGACGACGCCGATCCTGTCGGCCAAGAGAGCTCCCGCGCCCGCGAGAACGGTGAGTTCGTGCCCCTGCACGTCGATCTTCATGAGATCGATCGCCTCGATGCGGTTGTTTGCGCAGAACGTGTCCAGCCGGACGGCGTGGATCGGCGAGCTATCGGATCGGGGATCGGCGACGACGAAATTCATGCCGTCATTGGCGCCGTGTGCGCCCCGGCATCGGACCAGGTTGGCTGTGCCGTCGGCATCCATCACCCCGCTTTCGTGGACGGCGACATTGTCGAGGCGGTTCCGGCGTACGATCTCCCGCAAGGCGGCGGCGATCTCCGAGGTCGGCTCGAAGGCGTGGATCCGGGCCGAGGGGTTCGAGGCGGCCGCGGCGAGGCTGTAGATCCCGATATTGGCGCCGACGTCCAGAACGGTCGTGGCTTTGGCGGCGCATTTCTCCCACACCCTGAGCAGATCGCGCTCCAGGTAATAGTCGCCGAAGAAATAGATCTGGCGCTGGATGAAGGCGTCGAGATCGCAGGGAACCTCGAACCCACCCCTTCGCGTGGAACCCATCCGCAGCCGGTCGCCGGGAACGCAGGCGAGCGGCCACAGCGCCTCCACCAGGCGGAACTTGCCTTTGTGGATCGGGAAGTCGTGCGCGTAGCGCAGCAGCGCTTTCTCGAGCAACCGCCTCATGCGATTTGGTCGAGTGCCTTCAGGGCATCGTCCAGCCGATGGATGTACGCGTAACGCCCGGTGCGGCAGCGCGCCAGGCCGGCAGCGGCGATGCAAGCCCGCGCCTCCTCGTTCGCGGTGTAGAATCGCACCTTGTCGACCAGCTCCTCGGGGCTGGAGAAATAGTCGGCCTCCCGGCCCTCGGCGAAGAACGACTGGTGCTCCTCCGTCCGGTCCGCAAGCAGCATCGATCCGCAGGCCGGGATCTCGAAGCTGCGCGTGGTGTGTTGGTCATCGCATACGGTGCGCAGGAACCCGAGTCCGATCCGCGCGCTGGTCAGCGCCCTTGCGTAGTCGTCGTCGTAGACCTCGTCGCCGCGATGAGCCTCGGCCAACATGGGATCGCGATGGATGGCGAAGCTGTCCGCGCCCGCCAGTTGGCGCAGGATCAGGTGTCGGCGCAGGGTCCAGCGGCCGTCCGAGAGGAAGTCCCATGCGCCGCCCCAGAATTTCAGGTCGGCGCCGGCGGCGACCAGTGCGCGAAGCATCCGTTCACGGCGCGGTTCCCAACCGCCCAGGAAGCCGACCGCGCAGGCCCATTTCGGATCGCTGGAGGGCAGCGGGCGATGCACCTCGTCGCAATAGCCGAGCGGCATATAGACGAGCGGCCGGCCCAGCGCGGCGTATTGGGCCTCCTCATAGGCCTTGCAGTAGATCAGCACGTCGAAGCCGGCCATCGCCTCGTCCATCAGCGGCGTGCGCTTCCAGTGGAGCGAGAAATACGGGTCGGGCGTGAAATGCACGAGCCGCGCCCCCGAAGTGCGCAGAGCTTCCAGAGTCTCGCGGCGGACGTATTCCTGCTTCTCCGCCCACACCATGTCCGGTCCGAACTCGCTTGCGGCCTCGAGGATCGAGCGGTTGATCCGATCCACGACCGGCCCGCGCGCGAGGCGCCGCTGGATCTGGCGGCCGGCCCAGGAGCCCTGGTGCCACGGCTCGATCGTATCCACGCCGCGCACGGCGTGACCGAGGCGCGCCAATGCGCGCATGCGCATCCGCGAGGTCTGCCCGACGCCGATCGACCCGAGGAACAGGACCTTCACGACGTCGCCTGGTTCCGCTCGGCGAGCGCTGCCCTCACCGTCGCGCGCAGCCTGTCCTCGAAGCGTGACCGCGTGTGCCGCTCCCGTCCCTCGATCCACGCCGCCTTTCGCATTGCCGGATAGTCCGGATGCTCCAGCATCCATGCCATGGCGCGGGCGACTTCCGCCGTGTCGGCCGGATCGTCCAGCAGCAGGCCGGTGCGACCGTTGTCGACGATCTCCGGGATCGCAAAGCGCCGCGACGCGATGACCGGGCACCCGAACAGCGCCGCTTCGACCAGAATGTGCGGGGCGATATCGCTGCGCGTCGGATGCACGACCGCGCGCGCATGGCCGAGAATGTCGCGGAAGCGCCGGCTCTCGTCCGGATCCTCCTTGCGCAGGAAGCCGGCGACGGTCACGCCCGGCTCCTCGTCCGGGTCTTTCGGACAATCCCCGACGATCACGAGGCTCGCCTCCGGATGGGCGGCTCTAACGCGGCCAAAGGCCTCCAGGACGACGGCTCCGCCCTTGGCTGCGAAGTTGGTCGAGACGAAGGCGAACATCTGACCGCCTTCGTAGACGTCGTGCGCGGGCGGTTCGACTTCACCGAAGATTCCAACGACATCGACGCGGTCGGGGGCGAGCCTGTAGTCGCGGATGGCATTGTCTGCCGCCCAGCGACTGGTGAAGGCCACGCGGCGGGCGCGCGACAGCCAATCCGCCTCCGCGGCCTCGATCCTCGCGATGTCGCTCACCGAGAACTCGGATCGACGATGATAGATCTGCAGATAGTCGCGAAAGGTACAGTCGCTCCATGCGATGTAAGCACGAGGCGGATGCGTCATCGACCAAGGGGTGAAGCCATGGAACACATCGAGCGCCGCTTCGGGACGGCATTGCCGTTCTACGGCCCGCGCATTGGCCGTCAGGCGACGCGCCGAATATTGGTGAAACGCGCCGGGCAGGCCAGATACGCGAAGGAGCTTGGACATCAGCTTCTGGTCGAAATCAGATCGCAGCGGAATCGCCCCGACATAGTTGACCCTATCCAGCGCCTCGACGGCGGTGAGCGCGCCGGCGCCTAGCGCCGAAAAGCCGCCCGAGCGCAGATCTCGCGGCAGATTGGAGACGAAGTTGATCACGCCACAAGGCGCCCTGCGTAGAGCGCCGCCAGCCGCGCGGCGGAATTCTCGATGCTGAAGGCCGAGGCGGCGACCGCGGCGTTCGCGTCTCCCGGGTAGCTGGGCGCCGCGGCGAGCCGCGTCAGGGCCTCCGCCCACGCCGCCACGCCTTCATCGAGGCTCATGAAGGCGACGAGGTCGGGGACGACGACGCATTCACGCGGCACCTGGTCGGAGGCGAGCACCGGAAGGCAGGCCGACTGGGCCTCCACGGCCACCATGCCGAGCCCCTCGCTCCGGGACGGAAAGAGCAGCACGTCAGCCCCGCGCATCAGGCGAGCGATGTCTTTGCGCGCGCCGAGAAGGCGGATGCGATCCGACAGTCCGGCGTCCGCGATGCGGCCTTCCAGAACCGGTGTGGCCGGGCTCGGATTGCCGGCGAAGAGCACGCGAAGCCCCGCATCCAGCCTGCAGGCAGCGATGGCGACCGACACGGCGAAGCCGGAATTCTTGTGATTGCGCGCGTGCCCGGGGTCCGGCGAAGCGTCGATCCGGCCGGCGAAGAGGGCGATTCGGCAGTCCTCTGGCCAGCCGAACTCGCTGCGAACGTCGTGGCGTGCCGCCGCGCGCTCCGTCGCGAACGAGCGGGGATCGAAGCCGCAGTGCACGGCCATCTTCGGAATGCGATCGAAGGCTCTTGCGTCGAAGCCGTGCTCGGTCAGCGCCTGTCGCGATGTCCCGACGATATGGGTCGCATGGCGCGCGATCATCGCCTTGCCGATCCGCGCGGTGGCCCGGCCGCGCCAAGTGCGGTGATAGTTTTCAGCCACCTGGTAGGCCGGATTGTGCACATGCGTGATGCGCAGTCCCGGCAGCCGCTGCCCGCCCAGCATGAAGTGCCAGCCCGATGCGTAGTCCTGATGGTCGTGCAGGACATCATAGCCTCCTGTACTGAGGAGGTGGCGAAACCCGCGGGTGAACGCGACCAGGCGGGCTTGGCTATAGTTCAAGCGGTGAATGACGGCGCCCAGCGCACGGGCTTCGCCGTCTAGTGTGCCCTCGGTGGCACCCGTTGTGAGGAACTCCATCTGCGGGGCAGAGGGGGCGCCCTTCCAATGCCGCAGCAGCGCCAGCAGCCACGTCTCCGCCCCGCCGATGCCGAGGTTATCGATGATATGCAGGACGCGAAGGCGGCTCACGGGGCGGCCTTCTGCGCTTCGACGCAAAGACATTCGTGCCGTCTGTCGAGGCCGAGGCGCAGCCACCGCAGGTCTGTGCCTCGACCGGGTCTGGACACGCCCGCGAAGCCGAACTCCGTCTGGACAGGAGTCGAAAGGATTGCGTCCCAGGCGGAGCGGTGAATGGCCAATGCGGTGAGGACGGATACGGCCACGGAACCAGGCGCTGGGCTCATCCGTGCAGTCTCATCATGTCCTCCAGCGCCGCGTCCATGTCCATCGGCGACGCCCGCAAAGCCTGGAGTGCCGCCTCTTTCGAGGGGGCAGGCGCCTTCCACAGCTCGACGGCGGCGTCGGCCCACAAATCCGGGGAGTCCTTCAGGGACAGGCGCCGGAAGCAGGCGGTCGGCAAGAGCGGGTCGTCGGCGATGCCGTGCGACAAGAGAAGGCGCAGACCGGCGAGCTGCGCCTCCACCACCGCGATGCCGAATCCTTCCATCGGATGCTCCGGGCGGGCCAGAATGAACCAATCCGCGCATCGCATGATCTCGTGCACGTCCGAACACCAGCCGAGCATTCGCACACGCTCCCTGACACCGAGAGCGCCTGCTCGCTCCACTACGGCGCTCTCCAGGGATCCGGAGCCGGCGAAGACCGCCACGGCCCGCGGCTCTCGCGCTAGCAACCGCGACAAGACATCGATTGTAAACACCGGGTTCTTCTCGGGCACGATTCGCCCTGCGAACAAGACGATCAAGGCGTCTTCAGGAACGTTCAGGCGACGCCGGAATGCCTCTCGATCGGGCGCTGGTTTGTCTAGCGGACTGGATGCAATACCATAGTAATGTACCTGATCCCTCTCAGACGAACGCGATCGCCCGGCGAGGAATGTATCGAGCGTATGATTTGATATGCCTATGATCCGGTCCGCCTGCCGTAAGCAGACGCGGCGCAGGAGTGATCGATAGATTGGCTTTTTGTATGGATTTCCGGTGAGGACGTTCTCATCGGCATTGTGGATGTGCACAATTCGCCGTCGCAGAGAGAGGCCTGCCGCGGCAGCGAGATACAGGCCGCTTACAAGATCGTGGTGACAATGCAGAACATCATAGCCCCCGAGCTGCAACTCCCTGCGCAGGGCGCGCGCAAAGCCGAGCTGGCGATCGAGTGGGAAGGGCGATACGACGATCCGCCCCCCAAATTGCCGCACCGCGTCGTCGAGTGCTCCAGGGACATCCAGCGTACAATAGAACGTCCAATCCGTCGGCACCCCGCGCTTCTGGGCGTGTTCGAGCATTCGGACCAGCCAAGTCTCGACTGCGCCGCGATCGAGATTGTCGATGACGTGCAGGACCCGAGGCGGCATCAACCGCCGGATGGCGACGTCGATTTGCGTGCCTCCACGTAGAGACTTTCTCGCGCGTATTTCGGGTCGTCGATGCCTAATTTGTCTAGTCCCGACGTACGATACGTTTTGCGCTGGACTTCCTCGAAACCTACCTCCCGCAGCATTCGTTCGATCGTCTCCCAATCGTATATGAATTGGTGCTCGTAGCGCTGACGGAAGAAGGAGTTGACCATCTCCATCGCCGTTCCCGATCCACTGCCGCGATAATTTACTAACAGCGATGGATCCTCTACGTAGGAGCGCACAATGAATTCGCCGTCAGGCACGATGAGGCGCAAGATTCCACCTGGCCTCAGTACACGCATGACCTCAACCAGGAGCAGGAAGCCATCTTCCTGAGTGAAATGCTCTAGAACGTGTTCGCTGAACACCCCGTCAAAGCAGTTGTTGGAAAAGGGTAGGGGGCGTTGAAAGTCGATAACGAAATGGATCTTCCGCTCCGAGAAGCCATCCACATTGACCCAATGATCGTCGTCTCGCCCGCGAGGCCCAGCGCCGAGGTTGAGGAGGACAGGATGCTTCCGTCCAGCCACGAAGGCGACTGCCTTTCGGCGCTCACCACGAAGCAGGTTGGTCAAGCGCACCCGAAGGAAATGAAGGTCCCACTTAGCGATCGCCAGGAGACGGTGGGAGAATAGAAACAGAAGGGCTCTACGCATTCGGAGGCAGTTTCGCCAAGACGGCGAGCGCCTTACGGCGCCCCCGCAGGCAGGCCAGTTGGATCCGCCGATGAACGCCGCGGGCAAGCAAGGCGCGCGCGATGTGCGGCCACCTCACGCGGAACGCCTCAACACGAGAAGCCTCCCCACGGAGATAGGCGAGTATGACTGCGGAATAATAGATCCCCTCGGCCAACCGCTCTTGATACTCTGGCGTCAGCCGCTCGGCAGGAATCAGATGCCTAAGCCTAAGCGCCGCAATCACTCCGAGGCCCAGGCCGATGTCGCAAGCGCAGGCCGCGAGGTCGTTGTCGCCTCCGGAGATGAGTGACTTTCCGGTACGGTCGAGTTGAATCCGACGCTTCCCACTGTCGTTCAGTATCAGATAGTGCATTGCTGCCGCCCGACGCAGGCATAGTCCGGCCCCACACGGGATTGTTTCAGGAAGGTGTGGAAGATTTGACCAGACGTCTGAGGCGACCTCGCGGATTGCCAGATTTCCGAGATAGCGGAGCGCCCATTCGGGCGGCTCGCGCTCGAATTCTCCAAGCGCCTGCCCGCTCCACGCCCCGAGCCAGGGGCGCTCCGCGGCGATGCGCAGCGCCTGCTCCAGGAAATCGGGGTCGAGCAGATTGTCGTCGTCGACGAACACCAGAAGCTCGCCGCGCGCCTCACGGATGCCGCGAAGGCGCGCGGGCGTGAGGCCCAGCGTCTCCTCCCGGACGACACGCCCGGCCGGCTGCCAGGCGAGATCGAGCCGCGCCGCGAGCGGGTCCGCGCTCCGGTTGTCGACGACGATCAGCTCCCACTGCTCCTTCGGCAGCGTCTGCGCGCGCAGCGCCTCCAGCACGCGGGCGATCCAGGCCGGGCGCGGATTGTGGGTACAGATGACGACGGAAAGCGGAATCTCGGTCACGGCTGGCTTCGATCGCGGCGCGCGCCGCCCCGCGGCACCAGGTTCTCACGCGGAATGGCGAGGAGGTCGGTCATCGCCGGGCGCTCGAGGCCCTCGACCGGCAGGAGTTTCAGCCCGTGGCCCGGCAAGCCGTCGGCAACGGTATGCGTCGGGCCGCCGAAGCATTCGAGATCGTAGCGGCGGCAGAAGCAGGTGACGAAGCCAAGCCCGTCCAGATACTCGATCAGCTTGCCGGGCTCGCCCGCGCGGATGAGGCACTTCTCGAAATACTCGTAGTAGACGGCACGGATCAGGCGTGATCTCAGACTCTTCTCTGCTCCCCGGCACGCGCTCGCCTCGAATCCCTCGATATCCAGCTTGAGCAGATCCACGCGGGTGATGCCGTTCGCGGCGATGTAGCCGTCGAGCGCGATCGCCGGCACCTCCACCGTGCCGGCCTCGTCCGCCGTGCTGATGTGGGAAGCGCCGGTTTGAGCCTCGTCGAGGCTGAAGCGCACCGTGCCGGGGCGGTCCGAGACCGCAACGGCATTCACCGTGCACCGCATCGCCGGGTAGCGTGCCCGGCTTCGGCCGATGGTCCGGGTCAGCGCGGTGTTGGGCTCGAACAGGTGGAAATCGATCCGGTCCCCGTGTCGGCCGGCGAGGCCGAAGCTCAGCAGGCCGTAATTGGCACCCACGTCCAGGAACGTCCCGCCCTCGGACAGCAAGGCGTCGGCGACGATGAAAAAATCCTCGTCATAGCCGCCGTCGATGGGGATCAGCCGCAGGAACCCGTCGCTCATGTCGGCGTAGGCGAGACTGTCGTCGCGCACGCGCACGAGCTGGATCGGCGACTCGCCCGTCAGCCGCATCCAGCTCGTCATCAGCCTGTGACGGCGCAGGAAGCGCGGCAGGCGCTCGGTCAGCGCCGCAGCACGCGGCAGGACGCTCATGCGATGCTCTCCAGCACCGCCAGCATGTCCTCGGCTCCCGACCGCGCGATGCGGTATCCTCGTCGGCGCAGAAGGTCCAGCGTGTCCTCCTGCTCGGCCCGAGTCATGTTCTTGATCTCCCAGTGCACGATCGCCGGGCGCAGGCGATCGAACGGGAACAGCGAGAGAAGGTAGCCATCAGCCCCTTCCGCATCTATCTGCAGAAGGTCCATCCGATCCCCCGGCAACTGGTCCAGCACGTCGTCGAACGTGATGCATGCAACCCGCCGCTCGCGTACCAATTCCGCAATCCCGGGAATAAGGTACTCGTGCTTGAGGATATGGGCCCGATCGAACGAGGCCATGCCTCCGGCCCATTTCGGTACCGCATCCGATTCCACCGTATAGAGCGTCCGCGTTCCGCGCTCGCGGTCCAGCGCAGCCTCCATGACGACGACGCCGCTCCCCCCGGGATAGAGAGCGCGAAGCTGATCCGCAGGGCCGGGCTGAGGCTCCAGCATCACGCCGCGCCAGCCCGAGCGCGCGATATATTTTCGCAGCGGATCGGTGGAGACGCCGTCATAGGCCCGGACCTGAACGAAGATGCAGTCGTCACCATTCTCGTACATGTGGCGGCAGACGACGTCGTCGAACTCGAGGCTGCGCAGGGCTTGCGGATCGAACAGATGGCGCGGCGTATAGCGGATGCCTTCCACCCGGTAGCCGAGCCGGGCGACGAGATCTCGGACCACTTGCTTCACGAGCGGACCTGCGCCTTCGGCGCCGGCTTGCTACGTGGATACATGCTATCCCGCCAGCGCTTCAGGAAGATCCGCGCCGGCAAAAAGGTCTTGAACGACCAGTTGATTAGGACGTGGTGCCATAGCGCGAAGATGCGCCGCATACGTCCCGCCGGCAGGCGCGTATAGTAGAAGTCCTCATAGAACTGCAGCAAGTCTCCCCCGACCATATCCCGCAGGAACATCGCCTTCATGCCGGCCCAGTGAATCACGAGCGCCGGGGCCTCGCCCGAGCGCACTGCCTCCGCCGTAATGTGGCCCAAGCCGTTGCCGGGCCAACGCATCAGCTTGTGCCTGGCTATCCCAAGGGAGCAGTTGGCCATCCCTCGGTTTATCACGTAGTTTAAAACGCCTTGATCTCCATTCTTGAAAAGATCAGGTCTACATAAAATTGGAGGAATGTGTTCCCAATCGACAAGACCGGTGAAATCCTCACGGGTCAAAATACCTGATGTTCCGATCCACTGGCCTGTATTGAAGGTAAACAGGGGCGGGACTATCATCTCATCCCATATATTGGGCGAACACCACTCATAATATAGACGTCGGCTGTCGTCATCGGATTGAGACTCCTCATCGACTATAAAGTCGACCGGTGATTCCTCAAGGGGTTCAAGAATTTTTCCCGTGAGGACCGTGTCTGAGTCCAGCACTAGGAAGCGCTCGCCCGCCGGCCTGAAGAGGGGCTCCAACTTTACGAAGCCCCATCCCCAGTCACCGGGAGCGATGTCGGCTATCCCGACATTCCAATAGCGCGCCAACTCCCTCGCCAAGCCCCATGTCAGCGGACCGCCCACAAGTAGTTTGACACATTTCTCCGGATAGAAATGGCGGATACTCGCTACGCAAATGCGGGCGTATCGACCATCGCGCGATGACGCGGCGACGTAGATTACGTCGATGGGATGTTGCGAGGTCTTGTTCATGGATCAATCAGCCAGAATGGGCTCGTCGGCGCGAGTGCGAAAACCACGCAAGCCGAAAGGGGAGATGGCGATGATCTCAAATCAATAAAGGCAGGGGCACGCGGCGCGGCAGCGTGCTGATCCAGCGCAGGGCGTTGAAGTATTCTCGCGAGGTCTTGCTCAACGTCAGTCCATCGGGCACGTGGCCTGCTCCCGGATCGGCAGGGACCACGACCGTCGCCTGGTCGTAAGCCCGGGCGGAAAAGCAGACCTTGTTGGACAAGGGCAGGGCGTGGAATTCGGCGATTCCCCGCGCGTCCGCTCCATCGCGATCGTCGAACTTGAAGAAGCGCCGCATCGGGTCGGCCGGCATGCGGGCGACGCGTCTCTCCCATATCGCCAGGGCCTCGTCCTCGCCCGCGTAGTGCTGGAAGTGCAGGTCGAGATCGCCGTCGAGAACGCCGATCGGATAGGTGAGGCCCGAGCCTCGTCGCCAGTCGTTGATCCGCGCATCGGCGCTCTCCGGGACGAAGGCGAGATCGGCTGCCATGAATGCGTCGAAGCTGCGTAGCAGCCGCAAGTAGTCGTGCGGCAGTACGAACAGGCCGATGAACGGGGTCTGGTAGGGCAGCTGGAGGGCCTGATAGATATGCGCTCCCCAGCAATTGTTCGACACGACGGCAAAGGAGAGATCGCCGACGAGCGCGCGCAGCAGCCGCGTGCGGGCATGGTCGAGCGACAGGGGGCTCATCGCTGTAGGGGCCGAAGGTTGCGGCCGGCACCGGAGTGTGCCGATCTTGGATTGGCAGCTCCCACGTCGCCGGGCTCAACGCGGAACGAGCTCAGGCACGGTGCGGAAACGCACCCATCCCTTCCATTTGTGCGCGAGGCGCTTGCCGATCCGGCGCCCCGGCGCGCCGGCCGACAGCAGCGCCAGCAGAAGGCGACCCTGCAGGTGCAGCCAATCCCCAGCGAGGCGGCGCCCTCTCGCCCTGCTCCAGCAAGCCATTGCGTCGCGACGCCCGCCTGCTTCGAGCATCATCTCGGCGACGAAGAAATAGAGACCGCACAGCGCGCGCTGGCGATTCCAGTTCATGCCCGGTCCCTCGCGAACGACCGCCTCGAACTTCGCGAACATGTCGACCGCGGCGCGCAGATGGTCCATCGACCGGCGCTGGCGGATGCTCACCTTGTCGGGCTCGTTCTGCCAGCGCATGAAGTGATCGACATCGCGAAAGCGGAGATAGCGGAGCCCTCGAGCGATCGCGCGCACGTGCAGGTCGACGTCCTGCCAGCTCGGGAGGGCTTCGTCGAAGCCGCCGAGACTTTCGAGCGCCGAACGCCGCCAGGTCGGCGCGGTCGTCTGCCAAGGGTGTTCGAAGCATAGAAACTGTAGGAGGTGGTCACCGAGGATGTCTCTCGGGTCGAGACCTTCAGTATCACCGAGTCGTTCTCGAAAGACGCCGGTGTAGAAGACGATGAAATCAACGTCGAGATTGCGATCCATGATGGATGCGCGACCGTGCAAGGCTTCGGGCGCCAACAGGTCGTCGGAATCTAGAAAGACGATCAGATCGGCTCGGGCTTCCCGGAGGCCCACATTGCGACAAACATTGGCGCCGGCTTTCTCGCCCGATCGTCGAATGTAGCGGAAGCGCGTGTCGCAGGAGGCACGTTCGCAGACATAGGCTTCCGTTCCATCGTCGGAGCCGTCGTCGACGATGATATGCTCCCAGTCGGGAAGCGTCTGGGCTGCGACCGAATCCATCGTCTCTTGTAGGAGGCGTCGCCGGTTCTTCACCGGCGTCACGACCGAGATGTGTGGCCTCGCAGTCGATCCAGGGTTGCTCATTACCGCGCTGCGACTGAGATAGCAGAGAGCGTGTATCCCGATCTTTCGCGTCTAGTCGGACCGCGCCGAAGTGGGGCCTTCTTCCATGGAACCCTCCGCCACGGCCGATCCGTGGCCACGGAGGCGCAGCTCCCGCCGGCGTCCGACTTGTACATCGCCGCGGGAACGGCGCTCACGACCCCTCCGGCCGCCGGGCGAGAAACACCTCGCGGTAAACCGGGTGGCCGACGCCATGCAGCGTGCGCTCTCGGGAGCTCATGTCGGCGGTGGTGAGCAGCTCGCACTCGAACCCGGCTTGCTGGATTCGATGGAGCAGGTCGCGGCCGTAGAGGCGAACATGGTCCTCCTGCAGGAATTTCTCGAGCCGCTCCTGCTCGCTCGTCACGGTCTCGTCCTCATAGGTGGCGTCACCGCCGATCGGCACCTGGAGCACCAACAGGCCGCCCGGCTCCAGCACGCGATGAAGCTCCGAGAGTGCCTTCCTGTCGTCGGCAACGTGCTCGAGCACGTGCGAGCACCAGATCAGCGTCTTGCTACGGTCCGGCAGATCGAGGCGCGTGATGTCCATCTTGCGCATGGCCGGATTGTAGAGATCGAAGTTCAGGTACTCGCAGGATCGGCGCACCAGCCAGGCGATCATGATCTCCTCGGGCGCCGCGTGCAGCACCTTCTGGCCCGGCCCGATCCGATCCTTCAGCAGCAGATGGGCGGCGCGATGGCGCTCGAGCGATCCGCAGACGGGACATTGGGCGTCGTGCCGATGGATGCGCGGATTGCCGAATGGCTCGAACCGATACCCGCGCCAGCCGCAGAGCGGGCAGAATCGCTCCTTGCGGATCAGCCCCAGCACCCGCCGCAGCCGCCTTGCGCTCATCGCGCCCGGCTCCGGATAGGGCGCGGCTTCACGCCCGGCCTCCCATCAGCGGCCGGAGATGGGAGAGCAGCCGCGCCCGCTCCGCCTCCCAGGAATAGAGCTTCTCCGCCTTGGCGCGGCCCGCGGCGCCGTAGCGGGCGGCAAGATCCTTGCCGCGCGCGAGGCGCAGGATCGCCGCCGCCATGCCGGCGGCGTCGCCCTCGTCCACCAGAATGCCCGTCGCGCCGTCCTCGACGGCTTCGGGAATGCCGGAATGGCGGGTGCTGATCACCGCCTGGCCGACCGCCATCGCCTCCTGGATCGCGGCCGGCAGGCCTTCCTCGTCGCCGCTGTCCGGATCGGTCAGGCTGTGCTGCACGAAGACGCCGCAGGCGCCGAGGAGCTCCAGCTTGAGGGCTTCCGGGACCGTCCCGTGCAGGCGGATGCGATTTTCGAGCGCATTGGCCAGCACGAACTGGCGCGCGGCCGGCAGCAGCTCGCCGCCGCCGATATAGTCGAGCGTGACGTCCGGCTCCTCGGCCAGCGCGCGCCGGAAAGCCTCGAGGAGCACGATCGGCCCCTTCTTCGGCAGCATGCGGCCGATCGCCAAAAAGCGCTTCTCCGCCCCCTCGGGCCGGGCCAAAACTACGTCCGGGATGTCGACGCCGCCGGGATTGACGTGCACCCTGCCTTCCGGAAGGCCGAGGCCGATGAGGCGCCGGCGGTGGAATTCGCACCGCGTCAGCACGGCGCTGGCCGAGCCGAAGGCGCGATAGTCTCGGGCCGCCTCGGGCGCGCGCAGCGCGGCGCTGAGGTCGATGCCGTGGCCCTGGACGAGGTAGGGCAGGCGCATCCGGTCGAGCAGCGGGACGAATTCGAGGCAGTGGTCGAGATATTCGCCGAGCACCGCGGAGACCTCGTGCGCGCGCAGGAAGCGCCGCACCGCGAAGGCGCGGAGCCCGCGCGGCGAGGCCCCCGCGCGGCGGGCGAGCCGGGGGCCGAGGCCGAGATCGAAGCGGTCGAGGAACAGCACCGGGCAGGGCGCCCGCCAGCGTCCGCCGGCCGGGTGGGAGGAGCGGTGCGCCACCACCACGGTGCGGCCGGGCAGCAGGTCCTCCACGTGACGGCGGATGAAGGTCTCGCTGACCGTGCCGAGCTGGGCGGTGATGATGGCGAGCGTCCCGCTCATGCCTTGCGGGCCGCGGCGGCGAGGCCGACGACCATGGTGCTCTCCTCGAATGCGGCCGGGCGCCTGTCGATCCGCATCAGGAGCCAGACGACGGGCCAGAGCGCGATGGAGAACAGCCGGCGCAGCATGGCCTGGCCGCGGTTCGGCGCCGGCCGGCGCCGGGCCCACAGGCCGAGCACGACGGCGAGCACCGCATCGCGCCCGCCGGTGGCTTCGATGCGGGCGGCGGGGAAGCCGGCCGTCTCCAGCATGCGGCGCAGGGCGAAGGGCGTGTAGCGATACTCGTCGTGCGGCACGGTATGCATCGGCCAGACGAACGGCACGGTGAGGAACAGGAAGCCGCCGGGCTTCAGCACGCGACAAATCTCGTTCAGCACCGCCTGCGGCTCGGGGCAATGCTCCAGCACCTCGGTCAAAAGGCAGCTGTCGACGCTGCCGTCCGGCATGGGGATTTCTCGGCCGTCCCAGGTGATGTCCGGCTCCCCGTAGAGGTTGTCGGCGAGATCGAGCCCGACATAGCGCTCCGCCCGGCTGGGCGGCGCCAGCAGCAGCTCCCGATAGGGTTTTTGCCCGCAGCCGACATCGAGCACGAGGCCCGAGAAGCCGGGCAGGGCGGCCCGCAACGCCGCCGCGATCATCCGCCGGTTGGCGAACATGTCGAGCGTCGACGGCCGGCACGGCGGATCGAGAAAGAGGTCCATTCAGGTGAACTGGCTGTCGCAGCGTTCCCACGCGCGCGCCACCAGGGCGAATTCGTCGAGGATCGCCAGCACCGCCCCCGCATAGGCTTCCGGCGTGTAGCGCGCGGCCTGCGCCCGCCCGCGCCCGATCAGGCTCTCGCGCGTCGGCGCGTCGTCGAGAACGGTGAGAATCTGGTTGGCGAGCGCCTTCTCGTCGGTGGGCGGAAATCGCAGAGCGGCGTCGCCATATTGCTCGGACGCTCCGGGGACATCGGCCGTGATCACCGGGCAGCCGAGCGCCATGGCCTCCAGTGGCGGCAGGTTGTCCGGCCCGACGGCGCTGGCGAACACGAGGGCGGCGGCGCCGGAATAGAGCGCGGCAAGCTCCGCCTCGTCCACCCTGCCGCGGTAATCGATGAGGTCGGCGACGCCGAGCCGCTCGGCGTAGCCCAGCACATAGGCCAGGTTACCCTCGTCGGCGCCGGTGAAGACGCACCGTATCTTCCGCCCATGCCGCTCGCGGAGGATGCGCAGCGCCTCCAGGATCACGACGTGATTTTTGTGCGGCCAGAAGCGTGCGGGATAGAGAATATAGGGGTGATCCACCTTGGCGCCCGCGGACGCCCCGTCCGAGACGCCGGCCTCGCTCGGCGCGGGAGTGGGGAACGGGATCACGCGAATCTTCGCCTCGTGCACGCCAAGCATCTGCACGAGCTGGCGCTTTCCTTCCCGCGTGCCGGTGATGACGTAGGAGGCGCGCGCGAGCGAGTCTGCCATGTCGGCCTCGCAGCCGTCGAACCCGTACCGGCTGTAGGAATATTCCGGGAACATGGAATGGATGCGGTGATTGGCCTCCCAGATGGTCCGCATGAACGGAACCGGGGAGGGGAGGTGATGCTGGTTCATGCTCCACAGCAGCCGGATGTCGAGCGCGCGGATCTGGGCGTAGTGCTTCGGCTCGCGGGCGCTCCAGCGTTCGAGCCGCGCCTTCGTGCGGCCGCCCGATGCGCCGGTGAGAGACCAGAGGCGGCCGAGCGCACGTCCGAGAGCTGCGCGCAGATCGAGGCCGAGCCGCGCCCACGGCCCGTCCGCGGCGATGATCTGGTGCTCGAAGCCAGGCCACAGATCGTGCAGCTTCGCATCATGGCTCAGCACGATGAAGCGAAAGCGGCCGACGGCCCTCCGCCGCAGGCCCTCGAATATCTCCGCCTGCAACCGCGCCTGCGACGGCGACCCCGGCGCGACCGAGGTGACGTAGATGCCGATGTTCATCTCTCATTGAAGAATGTCATATCGATACATATTCCCAGTCTTTGATAGGCTCAAAAAGCGGGAGTCTAGCAAGATATCGTGGGTGCTGAAGTATCGACTCCAAAGTCACCTCCGGAATTCGTTCCGGAAACATCTCGTTGCGGACGAAAATGAGGTTGAACCCGTAGCGATTGGCGCCGACCAGCCGGTACCCCTTTTTGCTTGCCAGACTGCACATGGCGACTGGCGAGGCGCCGTGATAATCCGGGTGGCGGCCGGGGTAGCAGTATTCCGGGTCATAGGGCACGGCAATATTGCGCATGCCGAATTCGATATGGGTCTCGATCATCACCACAGCGGGGCTGACGACGTCCAGCGCTTGCCATACCCAGCAATCATTGCCGTCGATGTCGATCGAGCAGATGCCGATGTCGCCGGAAAGTCCTCCCTCGGCGACCAGCATATTGATGTTCTCTGCCTTTATGAAGGCATGGACGAAGGTGGGCGGAAACAGCACCGTGTCCTTATGGTGCCGATAGAACGCCTCACCCGCCCTGATCTTCTCTTCGTCGCCCTCCAAAAACAGCCCGTGCCAGCCGAGATTGAGGGCGAGATTGGCGCAATTAGAGTTGACGCCGTCCGATGCGCCGATGTCGAGAAAAATCCGGTTCTCGAGCTCGAGCACGGCGGCGAGGTAGAGGAGCAGACCGTCCTCTTCGAACTGGGAGAAGATGCGGAAGCCGCTGTCGCCGAGGCGGGGCAGGGAGCTCGGATCGGAACGGGCTAGGGATTGAAGAGCTTGGAAGGTTCGGGTGAGCCCGATCTTGGTCGCCGGAGATGTCCTCGGGTCGGGCGGCGGGGGAGGCAGGTGCGGCCGGACGAGCGCAGCCCCGACGCGCGCGAGAGTATGCTTCGCGAAGCGCTTCATGATCGCGGCTCCCGATCCACGCGTGACCGCCTGAGCGGATCGTCGGTACTGGCGTGGCTTACCCGGCAATCCAAAAAATCCGGGCGCAGCACCCAGTGCAGGAGCGCCGCGTCGGCCCGCACTTCGGCCTCGTGAAAGCGCATTCCCTCGAAATGCGCCCGCGCGGCGAGCTGCTTGACGGCGCCAGCGTCGCCGGCGGCGGCGCGAAGCTTCAGGTAGCGGTCGTGCAGGCCGCGTTTGAGGGGGCGGAGCCGGTCCTGCCATCCGGCAGGCGGCGTGGGCGGCACCGCGCCGGCGCGGCGAATGTGCGTGAAGGAGTCGGAAATTCCCTGCAGGAAGGCCCGGCGCTCGAGGTAGGCGAGCGTCATCCGCTCGGCCGGAACGGCGTGATGGAGGAAGGTCTTGCCCTGATAGCGCGCCCGCAGGCCGAGCAGCGCGGCCTTGGCCGACAAGCCCGTCTCGCCGTCGCCGCGATAGCGCCGCAGCTCCCATGGAAGCCCGTCCGGGTGGAAGCCGGCGAGCTTGATCGCCGTGTCCCTGCGGACGGCGAAGCCGAGGCCCCAGACGAGGGTCGGGTCGCAGTCCCGCGCCTCTTCGCCGCCGTCGAGCAGGCTGAGGTTCCCGAGCGTCCGAAAGCCGTCCTCGCGCGCGATCCACATCGCTTCCAGCCATGCCGGCGGCGGGTGCTCCCAGGCCGGCAGATAGCGGCAGCCGGCGATGTGCACGTCCGGGTCCTCGAAGGCCTCGAGCATGCCTGCGAGCCAGCCTTCCGGCAGCGTCACGTCGTCGTCGAGGTAGACGACGACGTCTTCCTCGCGCGCGAGCTGGAGCGCCTTGTGGCGGCCGGCGTGCAGCCCGACGGCATCGGCGGAGGCGATGCGCCCGCCTGTTTGGGCGCGCGGGGCGAGGGCAGGGGAGGCGTCGCGGCCGGCAAAGATCCAGGTCCACGCGGCTCCGCCGAGCCCCGGCGCGATACGCGCGATGTCCGCCGCGTCCGGCTCGGGCTTGCTGGAGACGACGCACACGAAGGCGGACGGGCTGGTCGCCGGCTGCGGCGCGTCGGCGCCGATGCGGCCCCAATAGAGGTTGGGCAGGAACCGCCCCGGCCCCGACTGGATGGGGAAGAAGAGCGTGCGGATCGCCCGCTGCACCCCCTCCGCCCAGCCGACATCGTGGAAGGCGACGATCCCGCCCGGCTTCATCTTCGGCAGCCAGGCCGAAATGTCGGCGCTGCATCCCTCGAAGGAATGGTCGCCGTCGATGAAGAGGAAGTCGACCGAGCGATCGGAGAAGCGGGTCGCCGCCTGCCGCGAGTCCGCCCGCAGCGGCGCGATCTGCTCGCCGAAGGGCCGCGTGTTCGCCCGGAACTCGGCGAACGTGTCACGCCGGCCTTCGCTCATGCCGTCGTTCATCCAGGTGTCGACGCACCAGAGCCGGCTCCCCGGCGCGAGCGCCCGAGCGATCACCAGCGCGCTCGCCCCGAGATAGCTGCCGATCTCGACGCAGAGGGCGTTTGTCGGCAGTGAGCCGGCGATGGCGCGCAGTTCGGCGATGTCGGCTGAACTCGGCAGATCAAGACAGACAGCTTTGCTCACCGAGGGTCAGGCGGGCTTGCGACATTGAATCAAGTTAGTCATCGCGAGAGATGGCATTGCAGCAGCCAACGGCTCCATTGCATCGTGCAGCCAACGATATCGGGCCGGGTTCCGACAGACGACCCGGCGGTAGAGGTACGGCGCCGTGAACGTTATTCCCGTCAGGCGCTCGATCTCGAAACCACTGCCCCGCAAGAGCGCCAAATTCTCCGCGAGAGGCCGCTCGCCGACATGATTCAGCTCCGAATCACTTCGATCGAGGCGTCCCACCAGAGCCAGCCTCACACGGCAGTTGAAGTGGGCCAAATTGGGAATCGACGCCAGGAACAAGCCGCCGGGCTTGAGGACCCGATGGATCTCGCTCAACGCCACGGGTTGGTCAGAGAAGTGCAAGTGCTCGAATACGTCCAGGAGAAGCATGGCGCCGGCGGATGCATCGGCGAATTGTAGATTCCGAACGTCACCCCTGAGAACCGAAGCGCCCTCGTAGTTCGCATCGACGCCAATTATATTATACCCCTTCTCGACAAACTCCTCGACAACCACGCCTTCGCCACAGCCAGCGTCTATTACGAGATCCGACTTCGGCACGCGCGCCATGAACTCGCGGACCTTATGCCGCTTCCGTAAATATGTCGGCGTGTACGACCAATTCGGATCGACATTGCGATGATAGTCGCCCAAGTCTGCATACACCCAACCTCGCTTGATCTCGGTCAAATAAATTTCCTTTAGAAGAGGCTCTATGCCTTAATAGTTTCCGATGGCCTCGAAAGAGCTAAAGAAACTGAAGGCCGGGCGCCCGGCGCCATGTCCAGGCGGGCTTTGCTTCGCCGAACACTAACCCATGACCTAGCGCCTCTGTGGCGTACGCCAGGGACAACATTCTGAACCACGTAAAGAAGAGACAACTTTCGTCGTAAAGGCAACGCATCGCCGGAGTATATCCATACGATAGCGCGCTCCCCCTCCGAAAGACAAACCCCCCGTCCGAATTGAGACTCCTCATTACCGATCCCAGAGAGCGCTCCAGGCCCCGCGTGACGAGCTGAGATCCCTGGTTGCCTATAAGGTACCTGGCGAGGGGATCAATGGAGTCGATGTCCTCACAGCAGCTCGAGTTCCACGAAAGCCCAAATCCCCCGCACGGATTCTGTGTCTGAAGCACATATGGGATCGCAGCGTCGAAGTGCGGAGGGACTCGTCCCTCATAGAACCAGAGCAACCAAAAATGATATGCCGCCTGAACATTCTCGCTCAACGCGCGAGGCTCGGTCGGCGCCCAGCTACCAAACAAACCGGTATTCTGGTTCACCTTTGCCGCAATTAGCTGCAATATTAACTCCGATCGATCACCAGCAGCCACTGAATCCTGAAAGTCGCGCGCATATTGAAGCAATACGACGTAATTCTGAATCGCGTTGCTGGTATATGCGACTCTTACTCCCCAATCCATTGTTTCGATAAAATCAGGAATTCGCTCAATATCTGCCGTTTGCCCGAGGAGGTCGGTCGGATATCGCGCTACTCGGCCGTACAAGGCAAGGGCCATGACGGCGTGAAAGCTCAAATGACGATAACCCCACCAGTCTTCACTATATGCTTGCGGGCATTCCATCTCCGGGTCATAGAATAAACCGTCATCACGTTGTGCATTCTGAATGAGATCTAGCTCGTTTTTAACCTCACCAAGAGGCTCAGACAGCAGATTCTTCAGCAAGACGCACGCAATGGTACTATACAGGCACGGGACACTGCCTGATGGTGAAAATCGATAACCGATCAGTTCACCATCTCGCATGATCCTCAGAGAATTCGTATAGTGCAGCACGTGTTCCTTTAACTGGTCAACTGTGAGATCGCCACTTAATGAAAGCTGTGGTACAATTGGAATATTAGCAGGTTTAGGATTAAACCGGATCACATCCCATCCAGCTTTATTGACGGCAGAACGAATATAGCTCTTAATGCCCATCTATGTCTACCTTGCATTCTAGGGCTACAGCCCCGTCTTCCGCGGTGAGCAAATATCCTGTCTCATATATATCAGCTTGACGAACTTCGAACGACGCCGCGTTTTCGATCTTGTCAAGCAGTCGCGATTGATGTTCTCCGATTGAGCAAGAGACCAAATAGGTTCCCGGATTCAGTATGGGATCTTCTACGTTGAAACTGACCCGGCCATAGGGTGGGATTGTATGGGGCGGCGCGTTAGCCATGTACGTGTTGAAGGACCCGACGCGGGATCCTTGAGACGTCTGCAGTATTATACCAGCGCCAGCAACAGTATTAGAGTATGCGCGCGCATCATAGCTTATCTCGATGGCGATAGACTGGCCTTGCGCGAACGAAATAGCCGGTATGCCAGCAGCGGACTGAATGCAGATCGATGTAATGCATGGCTTCATGCCGCGCAAACGGTCAGGATGTTCTCTTAGATCAATAAGGCCTTCAACATGGGCGGCATTGCCAGCGTTCAGATATAAGTCGATTGCCTCGGTCGGCGGAGCATCAGCCAGGATAATACCGGACCTTAATACGATTCCTCGGTGGCATAGCGACTGAATGAGAGCCATGTTATGACTCACAAGCAGCACTGTCCGCCCCTCCCGCGCGCTCACATCCTGCATCTTTCCCAAGCACTTCCGCTGAAACTCCGCATCCCCCACGGCCAGCACTTCGTCGACGATGAGAATCTCCGGCTCGAGGTGCGCCGCCACGGCGAAGGCGAGGCGGACGTACATTCCGGAGCTGTAGCGCTTGACCGGCGTGTCCAGAAACTTCTCGACGCCGGAGAAATCGACGATCTCGTCGAACTTGCGGGCGATCTCGGCCCGCGTCATGCCGAGGACGGCGCCGTTGAGAAAAATGTTCTCGCGGCCGGAGAGCTCCGGGTGGAAGCCGGTGCCGACCTCCAGCAGCGAGGCGACGCGGCCGCGCAGGCGGATCTCGCCCGCGGTCGGCTCCGTCACCCGGCTGAGAATCTTGAGCAGCGTGCTCTTGCCCGCCCCGTTGCGGCCGATGATGCCCAAAACCTCCCCGGGCTCGACGTCGAAGGAGACGTCCTTCAGCGCCCAGAAGTCGGCGGGGTCCGGCTCCCGCGGTGCGCCACGCCGGCGCGCGAGGAGGCGCTCGACCGAATCGCGCAGCGAGCGGGCATTGATCTCGCCGAGCCGGTAGCGCTTGGAGAGGTTCTTGACCTCGATGGCGGGGCGCCCCATGGCGTCAGACCGTATCGATGAAGGTGCGCTCGACGCGGCCGAATGCGGCGAGGCCGGCGAGGAGGACGAGCGCGGCGAGAACCGCGGAGACGGCGACGTCGGCCATCTGCAGCGAGCCGGCGCCGAGCAGCATCTGCCTGAGGCCCTCCACCGGGACGGTCGCGGGGTTCAGCACCGCGAGCCACCGCCAGCCGTCCGGCACCGCCGACAGCGGATAGATGACCGGGGTGGCGTACATCCACAGCTGCACGATGAAGGGGACGAGGAAGTTCAGGTCGCGATATCTCGTCGTCAGCGAGGCGACGAGGAGGCCGGCGCCGAGGCTGAGGGCGGCGAGCTGCAAGAGGAGCAGCGGCAGCCAGACGATCGATCCCGAGAGGCCGAAACCGGAGCCGTCCGGCATTGACAGCTTGAAGAAGATCCAGAAGCCCGCGAACGTCGCCGCCTGCAGCAGGAACGCGAAGAGGTTCGAGGCGAGGGCGGCGAGCGGCACCACGAGGCGCGGAAAATAGACTTTTCCGAACATGTGCGCGTTGGCGATCAGCGTCCCGGCGGAGTTCTGGAACGATTGCGCGACATAGTTCCAGCCGAGCAGCCCGGCGAGGTAGAACAGCGTCGGCGGCAGCCCGTCGGTCGGGATTTTCGCGATGCCGGTGAAGACGGCGACGAACACCACCGTCATGAGCAAAGGCTGCAGCACGAACCAGGCCGGGCCGAGCACCGTCTGCTTGTACTTGGCGATGAACTCGCGCCGCACCAGGAGCAGGAAGAGATCGCGGTAGCGCCACAGCTCGCCGGGGCGCAGGTTCAGCCAGCCGCGGGTCGGGCGGATGGTGAGCTCGTAGTCGCCGCCCTCCGCGGTCACGCGCGCTTCCTCAGCATGTAGGCGACGCCCCAGCTGCGCTCCGAGGGCGGGGCGCCGGTCAAGAACTCCTCGGAGCGGAGGACCGCGAAGCCGGTGGCGCGCGCGAGAAGGTCGATCTCGGTCGGGAACAGGTAGCGCATGCGATGGTCTTCGCTGAAGCGCTCGACGTGCCCGCTCGCCAGATCCTCGCATTCGAGGTCGAAGCGAACGGTCACCACCGCGGCCTCGGTGTCGAGCCGCGGATCGGCGAGCCGCCGCACCCGCCGCGCCGCGTCTGCCGCCTGCTTGGTCCGTCTCGACGGGCGCTCCGTCAGCACGGCCGGGCCGTGCCAGACGTCGAACAGGAAGACGCCGCCCTCGGGCAGGTGCGCCACCGCGGTGCCGAAGGCGGCCAGGAGGTCGTCATTGCCGGTCTGGTAGCTGATCACGTGGAACAGGGCGATGACGGCATCGAAACTGCGGCCGAGCCGCACCGCGCGCAGATCGCCGACCTCGCAGTCGAACGATCCCGGGCCGGCCGCACCGCTGCGGCGCGCGAGCGCGACCATGTCGGCGCTCTGCTCGACGCCGTGGATGTCGAAGCCGAGGCCGGCGAGCAGACGGCCATGCCGCCCGGTCCCGGAGCCGAGCTCCAGCACGCTGCGCGTGGCCGGGGCGACCTCGCGCAGGCGCCGGGCGACATAGTCGGCCTCGCCGGCATAGTCCTTGTCGCCGTAGAGAAGGTCGTAATAGCCGGAATACCGCAGGAAATTCGACACGGGATTTTTCAGTAGACACGCCCGTCGGGCAGCCTGGCGTCGAAACGGGTCTTGTCGCCGTCGCCGGCATAGGGGCCCTGCTTGACCTCGATCATCTCGATCTCCTCGAGGACGTCGAAGCCGTGCCCGCCCTTGATCAGCAGGATCACGTCGCCCGGCCCCAGCTCGCGGCTCTCGAGGTAGCTCCGGCTCTCGTCGAAGAAGTCGACGCGGATGCGGCCGCGCTTGATGAACAGCGTCTCCTGCGTATAGGCGACGGTCCGCGGGACAGGGTTGTGCATGTGGGCGTGGATGATCTTGCCCGCGGGGTGCCGCATATAGGCGAGCTGCTGGGAAAGATGGCCCTCGGTGAAGAAGCTGATGCCGGGATTGCGGAATTCATCGCGGACGATGAGGGCGAGCAGCTCGCCGGCATGCTCGATGCGCTCGATCGGCTCACTCACGAGAGCATCCCCCTGACCTCGGCCGCGACGGTTTCGGCCTGGTCCCTTGTGAGAGCGACGCCGCTCGGGATGTAAAATCCCCGCCGGGCGATCCTCTCCGCCACCGGGCAGCGGGTGCCCGCGAAGAGGCCGAGGCGCAGGAGCACCGGCTGCTCGTGCATGGGCCAGAAGAAGGGACGGGTGCCGATGCCGCGCGCGCCGAGCCGCTGCATGGCCTCGGCGGCGTCGAACGGGACGTCGTCGGCCAGAACCAGGCCGTAGACCCAATAGACATTGTCGGCATAGTCCGTTCGCGGCGGCGCGCGCTCGATGCGGTCGACGCCGTCCAGCAAGGTGTCGTACCAGCCGCCGATCTGTCGCTTCTTGGTCAGCGTCTCGCCGAGCCGCTCCAGCTGGGCGACCCCGAGGGCGGCTTGAAGGTTGCTCATGCGGAAGTTCCAGCCGAGCTCCTCGTGCACGAAGCGCTTCGGGCCGAAGGCGAGGTTGCGCAGCAAGCGGGCGCGATCGGCGAGGCGCTGATCGCTCGTCAGCACCATGCCGCCTTCGCCAGTCGTGACGTGCTTGTTGGGATAGAAGCTGAAGGTCGCGACGTCGCCGAAAGAGCCGATGCGGCGGATCGCGCCGTCGGGCATGCGGTAGGTCTGGCCGATCTGCTCGGCCGCGTCCTCGATCACTTTCAAGCCGTGGCGCTGCGCGATCTCCATCACGAGGGCCATGTCGGTCGGCAGGCCGTAGATGTGCACCACCATGATCGCCCGGGTCCTGTCGGTGATCGCCTGCTCGATCAGGCCCGGATCCATGTTCCAGGTCATCGGCTCGCAATCGACCACCACCGGCACCGCCCCCGCCCGAATGATCGCGGCCGCGCAGGAGATGATGGTGAAGCTCGGCAGGACCACCTCGTCGCCCGGCTCGAGGCCCAGGACGGCCACGGCGAGGTCCAGCGCAGCTGTGCCGTTGGTCACCGCGACGCCGTGGCGCTGACCGGCGACCTCCGCCATGCCCTCTTCGAGGCGCGCCACGAAGGGCCCTTCGGAGGAGATCCATCCCGTCGCCAAGCACTCTGCCAGGTAGCGTGCCTCGTTGCCGTTCAAGAGCGGCTCGTTGACGGGAATCATCGGCCTTGCGTCAGTGGACGAAGATGATGTTGCTGCCCTGCGGGGCGAAGCGCATCGGCGTCTCGCGCAGGGCCGAAAGCGCGCCGCGGATGGCCTCGTGGCGCTCGGGCGGCGCCATGAACATCAGAAAGCCGCCGCCGCCGGCGCCGAGCAGCTTGCCGCCGTCCGCGCCTGCCGCCCTGGCGGCGTCGTAGGCCGCGTCGATCGTGCCGTTGGTGACGCCGCTGTTCATCGTGCGCTTGATGCGCCATGCCTCGTGCAGCAGCGGGCCGAGTGCGGCCACCTCGCCGTCGCAGAGGTGCCGATAGGCCGTCTCCGCCATCTCGGCGAGCTTTCCTGCGCCGTTCGACTGTTCTCCGGGCCGGGCCATGGCCGCCGACTGCTCGTGCAGAAGCACGGAGGCCGAGCGCGTCGTGCCCGTGTAGAAGAACAGAAGATGGCGCTGGAGCTCGTCCAGCAGGCCGGCCGGGCAGATCACCTTCCTCACCTCCACCGTGTCGTCGGGGTGGAAGCGGATGAAGTTGAAGCCTCCATAGGCCGCCGCATACTGGTCCTGCTTGCCGATGGGCTCGCGGCAGCGCTCGATCTCGACCTCGCAGGCCTCGCGCGCCAGTCTTTCCGCCCCGGCCGGCCGGCCGAGGTGAGCGTGCAGGGCATTTAGGAGGCCCGTCGTGAACGCGCTCGACGATCCGAGGCCCGTGCCCCTCGCCGGTATGTCGGCAATGGAGGTGATCTCGACCCCGCCGTCGATCCCGACCAGCGCCATGGCTTCGCGAACCAGCGGGTGCTGGACGTCGGCCGCGCGGGCGACCTCCTCGGTACGCGAATAGGACACCCGCACGGCGTCGTCGAACTTCTTCGAGACGGTGACGTAGACCGCCTTGTCGATCGCGGTGGACAGCACCGCGCCGCCATTGCGGCGGTAGTAGGAGGGCAAGTCCGATCCGCCGCCGAAGAAGCTGACGCGCAGCGGGGTGCGCGAGATGATCATCGCGCGCCCTGGGCGAGGATGAGATCGGCTGCGGCGTCGATATCGTCCGCGACATGGTCGGGGGAGATGGCGTACTCGCCGTCGCGTCCGGCCGACCCGGTCCGCACCAGGATCGAGCGCAAGCCGGCGCGCCGCGCCAGCTCGATGTCGGCCGTACGGTCCCCGATCATCCATGAGCGCGACGGATCGAGCCGGTGCTCCAGGCAGGCGCGATCGATCAGCGCCGTTCCCGGCTTGCGGCACTCGCAAGGGCCCTTCAGCTCCGGGCGCTCTCCCGCAAAGCCCGAATGGGGATGGTGCGGGCAGAGATAGATCGCATCGACGAAGCCGCCTTCGATGCCGAGCTCCCACTCGAGCCGGCGATGGATGGCGGCGACGTCCTCCTCGCTCGCTTCGCCGCGGGCGATCACCGGCTGGTTGGTGACGACGACCAGCCGATATCCACCCTCGCGAAGTCGGCGCAGAGCCGCGCCCGCGCCGGGCAGCAGCTCCAGCGCCTCTGCATCGGCGAGAAAGCCGGGATCCAGATTCAACGTACCGTCGCGGTCGAGGAACACCGCGGCAGAGGGACGGGGGTCCCTCGCCAGACGTCCTTCGGCAAAGTCCCGCTCCACCCCGGCGAGCCGCTCGGGAGTTCCCATGTCCTTGATGTACTCGCTCGAGCGGTAAGCCAGCACTCGGCCGCCGCGGGCGATCAAGGCCGGCATCAGGTCGCGGGTGAAGTCGCATTTGCCTACGGTCACGAAGGGGCGCAGCGCGTCTCGCCGCGCGACGTAGAGCGCCGCGTTCACGAGATTGCCGTAGTACGTGCCGGGAGCGTGCGGGTAGGGCCGGACGGCCCGTACCCAGTCATCCGGCCCCGCCTCGATCAGGTCCGAATCGAGCGGATGGTCGTTCGGGTGAACGAGCGTGGTGAAATCCGCACAGCGCTCGAGATGGCGACGTGCGATCGCCTGAAGATCGACCGCCAGCATGATGTCGCCGTAGAGGACCAGAAAGTGCTCCGGCAGCAGGTCGAGCGAGCCAAGCAGCCCGCCGGCATTGCCGAGCGGAGCGTCCTCCACCACCAGCTTCACCGAAAGGCCGAAGCGCGCGCCGTCGCCGACGAACTGGGCGATCTGATCGGCCTTGTGTCCGGCGAAGATCGTTGCCTTCCGGATTCCGGCCGCCGCGGCCGACTCCAGCTGGTGCTGCAGCACCGGCTTGCCGCCGACCGGGACGAGCGCCTTGGCAAGCTCGGCCGCGCTCGCGCCGAGACGCGTGCCCTTGCCGCCGGCGATGATCGCCAGATGGTCCACGGGGGCCGCTCCGACCGAAAGGGATCGGCTCGGCGCCGGCTCAGCGAGCTGCAAGGTCATAGATCGCGCGTTGCACGGCGGCGTCCGAGCCGAGCCTTGCGCTCCAGCCCATCGCCGCCAGGCGCTCGGTGGAGTAGGAGAAGCGCGGCACGTCCCCGATCCAGCCCCGATCGCCGCCCGTGTAGACGATCTCCGCCTCCGGGGCGACGCGCGCGGCGACCTGCCGCGCCATGAAGGCCACGCTCGTGCCCGGGCCCTCCGGTGCGATATTGAGCACGTTCCGCTTGCCGTCGGCACGCTCGACGATCAGGCGCATCGCCTCGATCAGCTCGGCGACATGCAGATAGGGCTTGGTCTGCGTCCCATCGCCGAGCACGATCAGCCTGGTCGGATCGTCGCGCAGGCGGGCGATGAAGTCGAAGAGCGCGCCATGCGTCGCCCGCGGGCCGACGACGTTGGGAAAGCGGAAGATCCAGATGCGCTCGAGGAACGTTTCGGCCGCCGCGCTGAGCAAGGCCTCGCTCGCGAGCTTGGCCGCGCCATAGTTCGAGATCGGCAGCAGCGGCCCGGAATCCTCGGTCAGCACATCCTGCCGCTCGCCATAGACCGCCGACGTGGAGGCGAAGGCGATGTGCCGCACGCCGGCCTTCCGCGCCGCCTCGAGCAGACCGAACGTCGTGCCCATCGTCCGTGAATAGTCGATGGACGCATCTGCGACGCCGGCGGCAATGTCGCTGTTGGCCGCCATCGCCCAGACGAGATCGGGCGTTCCGCCCCATTCGCACGCGCCGGCGAGCGCCGCGGTCGCGGCCCTCGGGTCGCTGCAGTCGCATTCCTGAAAGCGAAAATCGTCGCCGCTCCGGGCTCCGTCGAGGTGCGAGAGGCGGCCCCGCGACAAGTCGTCGATGCCGCTGACGCGGTGGCCGTCCGCCAGCAGGGCGTCGGCGAGCTGGCTGCCGATGAAGCCGGCGATGCCCGTGATGAAATGATGCATCGTCAGCCCACCGGCTCCAGCCGGCGCGCCGTCACCCATTGCGCGATCACGTGCATCAGCGACTGGTGCGCGTCCTCCACGACGCCGTAATTGTTCGCCGGCACGTGCAGGGCGATGTCGGCGATCGCGCGCAGCTTTCCGCCGGAAAAGCCGGTCAGCCCGATCACGGTGACGCCCGCCGCTTTGGCCGCTCTCGCGGCCCGCACGATGTTCTCGCTGGACCCCGAAGACGAGACGGCGATCAGCACGTCCCCCGGCCGGCAGACATAGTCGATCTGACGCGCGAAAACCTCGGCGAATTCGAGATCGTTGGCGATCGCCGAGTAGAGTGGTGTATTCGACACAAGCGAGAAGCTGACGATCGGCGGGTGACCCTGTACGTCGGTGCCCTTCGTCAAGTCGCAGCACAGATGATCTGCGATCGCCGCAGACCCGCCATTGCCCACCGCATAGACGCGCGCTCTTGCGGCTGCGGCTGCCATGACCGCCTCGGCGGCCTTGCAGAGCGCATCGGCGTCGACAGCTGCCAACGCGTCCGCCAGGCAACTGCGATAGCCTGCGAGGAACGCCCCGATGCTGCTGGCGTCGAAGCGCTCGTTCCTGTCTCTCGGATCGCTCACCGGGTCATCAGCGGATGCAGCGCGGCGTGCAGCCGTGCCTGGAACTTTTCGAACGCGTAGTGGGACAGCCGCTCGGGAATCGCGTGCGGCCGGTCCAAAGCCTCGAGGATCGCGGCCGTCAGCGCGGCGGCGTCGTCCGGGTCCACGGCCGGCCCGAGCTCGCCGTACATCAGCGCCTCCCGGGTCGCGTCCGCGGTGCTGCCCACGACCGGTATCCCGCAGGCCAGTGCCTCGATCACCACGATGCCGAACCCCTCCCCCCGGCTGGCCATGACATAGGCGTCGGCCAGGCGGAAATAGGCGGCCTTGCGCGCCTCGGGGATGCGGCCGGTGAAGACCACCGAGTCTCCGCAGCCCAGGCTGCGTGCCTTGGCCTCGAGCCGCGGCCGGTCGTCACCGTCGCCCGCACACAAGTAGACGAGGTTCGGGCAGTGCGCGCGGAGCCGCGGCATGATCTCCATAACCTGGTCGAAGCCCTTGGCCTGCTCGTCGGCAGCCATCCGGCCGAGCGTCATGATCACGCGCCTGCCCTCCAGCCCGTAGCGCGCGAGCAGCTCCGGGTCCTTTGGGCCGATGCCGAAGCGCTCCAACCGGACGGCGTTGGGCACGACGACGGCCGGCGGGCGAGGGCCGGGCAGCCAGCTGCGCATCCGATCGATGGTGAGCTGGCTGACCGAAAGGATCAGGTCGGCGGACTTCGCGGCGAGGGCCGACAAGCGGCGCTTGGGACGCGTCCAGGCATCCGTCCCGTGCACGGCCAGCGCCATCGGGGCGCCCGCAATTCGGCTGCTCGCGAGAGCGATCGGACCAAGATTGACGTGGCCGCAGAAGATCAAGTCGAAGCCACCACCGAACGTAGCGATGGACAGTGCGCGCCGAGAAAACACTGCGATACCGCCGGCTGCTTTGTTGTCGTATGTAACCTTCGGTGGCGCATCGAAGAACTTCTGCTCTATGGCGCGCGGTAGGACTACGATCCGGCTGATCTCGGGATCGGACGCCAGAACTGCGATCACGTCGCGGTTATACTGGGCAATTCCCCCGAGCCCGCCGTGGGCGTCGCTTGCCAGCATCAGGATTCTCTTGCCAGTCGCCCGGTCCGCGTAGGCGGTTCGACGCCGCGCAGTGCGGCCGGTCTCGACACTCGGCAAATGCTTAGCTTCCGGAATGTCGTGGACGGCATGGACAAATAGCCCGGTCAGCAAAGTGAGGCGTCCCCTCGCTCGCTTTCCCCCGTCCCATAAGGTGCCATTCGGATACTCTCACAGCGACCCACGCGCGATGTCACCAGATCGCTGCGCCAGCACGTCGTTCGACCGCCCTCTCTGGTGCCAAGCCCACGCCGTCAGCACAATGGCATCGAGGTCCGCCATCTGCGGCTGCCAGCCAAGGACCGTCCGTGCCTTCGTCGCGTCGCTTACGAGGATCGCCGGGTCGCCGGCGCGGCGTGGGCCATGCTGCATCGGCACCTCGATGCCGGTCGCGCGCTCGACCGCCCGGATGACCTCCAGAACCGAGAAGCCTCGTCCGGTTCCCAGATTGTAGGCATCGGACGCAAGTCCGCGCTCGGAGGCCTGCAGCGCCATCACATGCGCACTCGCGAGGTCCGAGACATGGATGTAGTCGCGCACGCAAGTGCCGTCGTCGGTGTCGTAGTCGGTGCCGAACACCGTGACGCGCGGGCGCCGGCCCGAGGCCGCGTCGAGCACGTACGGGATCAAGTGCGTCTCCGGGTCATGATCCTCGCCGATCTCGCCATCGGGGTCGGCGCCGGCGGCGTTGAAGTATCGGAGCACGACGTAGCGCAGGCCATGCGCAGCACCGAAATCGGCGAGCAAGCGCTCGGCCATCAGCTTGGAGGCACCGTAGGGATTGATCGGCCGCTGCGGCGTGTCCTCTGCGATGGGCAACCGCTCAGGCGCACCATAGGTGGCGCATGTGCTGGAGAGGACGAAGTTGGCGATGCCGGCGTCTCGGGCAGCCTCCAGCAGGTTGAGCGAGCCGGCGACGTTGTTGCGATAGTACTTCCCGGGATCGATCGACGATTCGCCGACATAGGCGAACGCGGCAAAGTGCAGGATCGCGCTCGGCCGATGCTTGGCGATCGCCGCATCCAGGCGGGGCCGGTCGAGAATGTCGCCCTGCTCCAGCGGCCCCCATTTGACGGCCCATTCGTGTCCGCGAACGAGGTTGTCGAAGGTCACCGGCAGGTACCCGGCACGGCTGAGGGCCTTGCAGGCGTGCGAGCCGATGTACCCAGCACCGCCGGTCACGAGAACCACGCGCTCGTTCATGTCAGCGGGTGCCTCGGGTTCACCGGCATCGAGGGGAGACGATCGGCTTCAACGGGCCTCGGAGGGGTCCACGGCCCCGGCCTCCGCCTCGAGCTGCAGCGCCTCGATCTCGGCCTTCAGCGCCTCGTATTCCCGCATCTTCCGCTGCAGGAAGGAGCCCGTCAGCGCGGCCTTCTCGGCAGCGCCCTTGGGCGTCAGGAAGTAGGCGTAGCGCAGCTTGTTGTTGGAGGCCCGGAAGTTCCTCACCTTGACGAAGCCGACCTCGATGAGCGCGTTGAGGCAGTAGTTCACCGCCCCGAGGCTGATGCCGAGCGATCGGGCGATGTCGCGCTGGCTGAAATTCGGGTTGGTCTCGATGGCACGCATCACCCGAAAATGCGCGTCGTGCTGAGCGACGGATTTCGCCTCGTTCAACATGCGTGGGTCGACGTCGTTGGGTTATAGCTACCGCACGGACGGGTGCCTCGGCAGCCGCCCGCTCGAGCGCGAATCAATCGCGCGCGTGAACGGTCTCGACCGAGTCCGTTCATTCTTGAACGGTAGACGCTCGCGGCGTCCCGGGCAATCGCGGCGCATGGAAAAACGGCCTGCGGATGCCGCCCTGCGTTCGGCCGTGGCCAACGTGCCACGCGAGGGGGCGTTGTGCCGCCCAGCAGGAGGTTTTCGTCGTTCCGTGTCGCCAACCACGCGCTGGTGGCGTTTGCCGGCGCTCGGTCGCGCCTTCTGGACTCCCGCTTGCGCGCGCGGCCTTTCCGCTCGTCGCTGCTCTCGGAGAAGGGTTACGAGCCTGCGCGATTCTTGGTGGAGCGGCGTCGGGGGCTGATCGGCCGGATCGATGCCCGTAGCGTCTGAGCATTTTTCGCCGGCCGAGGTACGCGAGTTCTGCGGGGCTGCGGGACGCGGCTGAGGCTTAGCTGACTCGACTTTCCTCGATTGCCTCGCCAAAGTAACTGCAACCGGCGATAGGCCGGAGGCTGGAGACTCCTTCCATGCGCATAACGCTCGTCGCGGCCAGCCTTCTTGCCGCCGGCACCGCTGTAGCCGAACCGTGCTCGAGCGAGACGATCGCCGGCAAGTGGCTGTACGGGTTCTGTCCGATCGAAATCAGCGAGCGCGGTGACGTGCCGCTGACAGAGTGCTTCCAGGAGGAGGGCGACGGCCGCACGCTCACGGTGAGCGGGCGCATCCGAACGTCGAAGAACTGCTCCGTCTCCGGCGATATCAAGCGCATCATAACCAGCGACACGGGAGATTCCGTCTCGCGGTTACGACTGGAAGGCTGGATATCCGGCGATCGGACCCGCATTGACGGCCTGGCCTACTGGGGCGGCTCGAAGCGACCGAGTCACGACTTCAAAATGGTCCGTCAGTCCGATCTTCACTGATGCGCCCCGCCAGCCCCGTGATGCCCCGCAGCCTTGAACGAGGAGAGGGCCGCCGTGAGTGAGACCGTGTGGCCAAGCTAGTCGCCGGAGACGACGGGCTTCCCGCCGAGGAGGTCGGGCCATGGGCGAAGGAGAAGCACCGCTATCTCCTGCGCTATGTCGATATTTGCCGTGCGACTAGAGCCAAGTATATCTCTTCCGGCCGCGCCGGCGCGACCTACATCGACCTTTTCTGCGGACCTGGCCGCGCGGTCGTTGAAGGACGCGGGGAGTGGATCGATGGCAGCTGTGTCGCCGCTTGGAAGCAAAGCTTAGCCTCCAAGACGCCCTTCTCAACGGTCTATATAGCTGACGCCGACGAGAAGCGCCTTGGCGCGGCTGCGGAGCGGTTGCGGAGGGTCGGGGCTCCTGTAGAAGTCTTGAATGGCAGTGCGATCGAGGCAGCCCACGCGGTTGCCCGCTGCGTCAATCGCGCCGGCTTGCACTTCGCCTTCCTGGACCCCTACAGTTTTGGTGCGCTTGATTTTCAGATCATCACGGATCTGGCTCCCCTGCGCATCGACCTCCTGATTCACATCAGCCAGATGGACCTTCAGCGTAATTTCGATAGGAATGCGCACTCCTTGGTCGATGCAGTGGAGTTGACCCGGTTCGGTGGACGGTTTGCGGCTTAGGTCGGCACGGCCGGCGGGCGGCTCCTGCTTTCGTATTCGATCGGCGAGAGATAGCCTAGCGCGGAGTGCCGTCGCGAGGGGTTGTAGA
>JAEZCD010000106.1 GCA_023430145.1 Pseudomonadota bacterium | reverse complement strand
TGCCGGAGCCGTTCGGCCCCATGATCGCGTGCACTTCGCCTTCGTTCACGGTGAGTGTCAGCCCGTGCAGGATCTCGCGATCCGCGACGCTGACCTTGAGGTCCTTCACTTCGAGCAATGCGGGCATAACGACCTTCCTGTTTGGCTCTCATCCTGAGGATCGACCGCAGCGCGCGTCTCGAAGGATGAGTTGGTATGACGTTCTCGTTGCGGATCCTGCGAGGCGGCCGCGGCGCGGCCACCTCGTGAAGCTGCCGGCGTTAGCCGACCGAACCTTCGAGGCTGATCGAAATCAGCTTCTGCGCTTCCACCGCGAATTCCATCGGCAGTTGCTGCAGCACGTCCTTGACGAAGCCGTTGACCACGAGGCCGACCGCCTCCTCCTGCGACAGGCCGCGCTGGATGCAATAAAACAGCACGTCCTCGGAGATCTTCGACGTGGTCGCCTCGTGCTCGAACAGCGTCGAGGCGTTCTTGGCTTCGATGTAGGGCACGGTGTGCGCGCCGCACTGGTCGCCGATCAGCAGCGAGTCGCAGGCGGTGAAGTTGCGCGCGCCGGTGGCCTTGCGATGGGCGGTGACGAGGCCGCGATAGGTGTTCTGCGACTTGCCGGCGGCGATGCCCTTGGAGATGATCCGGCTCGTGGTGTTCTTGCCGAGATGGATCATCTTGGTGCCGCTATCGACCTGCTGATAGCCGTTCGAGATCGCGATCGAGTAGAACTCGCCGCGCGAGTTGTCGCCGCGCAGGATGCAGCTCGGATACTTCCAGGTGATCGCCGACCCGGTCTCGACCTGGGTCCAGGAGATCTTGGAATTGGCGCCGCGGCAGTCGCCACGCTTGGTGACGAAGTTGTAGATGCCGCCCTTGCCTTCCGAGTTGCCCGGGTACCAGTTCTGCACCGTCGAGTATTTGATCTCGGCGTCGTCCATCGCCACCAGCTCGACCACGGCGGCGTGAAGCTGGTTCTCGTCGCGCTGCGGAGCGGTGCAGCCTTCGAGATAGGACACGTAGGAGCCCTTGTCGGCGATGATCAGCGTGCGCTCGAACTGGCCGGTGTTGCGCTCGTTGATGCGGAAATAGGTCGACAGCTCCATCGGGCAGCGGACGCCTGGCGGAATGTAGACGAACGAGCCGTCGGAGAAGACGGCAGAGTTGAGCGTCGCGAAGAAATTGTCGGTCACCGGCACCACCGTGCCGAGATATTTCCGCACCAGCTCCGGGTGCTCGCGCACCGCCTCCGACATCGAGCAGAAGATAATGCCGACTTTCGCCAGCTCCTCCTTGAAGGTGGTAACGACGGAGACCGAGTCGAACACCGCGTCGACCGCGACCTTGGCGCCCTCGATGCCGAGCAGCACCTCGCGCTCGCGCAAGGGGATGCCGAGCTTCTCATAGGTGCGCAAGAGCTCTGGATCGACCTCGTCGAGGCTCTTCGGCCCCGGCGTCGTCTTCGGTGCGGAGTAGTAATAGAGGTCCTGGTAGGGGATCGCCGGGTAGTCGACGCGCGCCCAGGTCGGCTCGCGCATGGTCAGCCAGCGCCGATAGGCGTCGAGCCGCCATTCGAGCAGCCACTCCGGCTCCGCCTTGCGGGCCGAGATGAAGCGGACGATGTCCTCGCTGAGGCCTTTGGGGGCCTTGTCGGTCTCGATCTCGGTGACGAAACCGTATTTGTACTGGTCGACGTCGATCGAGCGCACGCGATCGATCGTCTCCTGGACTGCCGGCATTCCTCACTCCATCCACAGCGGTTTCAAGGACCGCGGGTCGGGGTTTCGTTCCTCGGCGCGAAGCCGATCGTCACTTTGGGCCTCAGGCCGCCTTCACGCGCCCTTCGGACCGCGAAAAACCTCCCAAAAAATCCGCCCAGGCGCCGAGGAAGCGGTCGATATCCGCCGCCTCCGTCGTCCAGCCGGAGCTGACGCGCAAAGCACCACTCGTTAGATCGGCTGCCACACCCATCGCGTCAAGGACCTGTGATCGCTTCATCTTGCCCGAAGAGCAAGCAGATCCGGCCGATACGGCGATCCCGGCGAGGTCGAGCGCGATCAGCGCGAGCTCGGCCGGCACGCCGGGCACGGCGAAAAGGGTCGTGTTCGGCACCCGCGGCGCACCGGCGCCGAAGACCACGGTGTCGGAGCGCAGGGCGCGCAACCCCGCCTCGAGCCGGTCGCGCAGCCCGCCGAGCGCGGCGAAGCGGGCAAGGTCGCGCCCGGCTGCCGTCGCAGCAGCGCCGAGGCCGGCGATGCCGGGCACGTTCTCGGTGCCGCCGCGATAGCCCGCTTCCTGGCCGCCGCCGCGGACGAGGCGGTTCGGAATGTGGACGCCTTCGCTCGCCCGCACCAGGGCGCCGATGCCCTTCGGGGCACCGAACTTGTGACCGGACAGCGCCAGAAAATCGGCGCCGAGCGCGGCGATCGACACCGGAACGCGGCCGACCGCCTGCACGGCGTCCACCACCACGACGCCGCCCTGCGCATGGACCAGCGCCGCCGCCTCGGCGACCGGCTGGATCGTTCCTGTCTCGTTGTTGATCGCCTGCAGCGCCAGCATCGGCCGGCTCCCCGGCGCCATGGCGAGGGCAGCGGCGAGCGCGCCGAGATCGAGCCTGCCGTCACGATCGACCGGAACGGTGTGGAGAGTTTCGGACACGAACCGATGCCCGGCGAGCACCGCCGGATGCTCGGCCGCGCCGACCAGCAGGCGCTCGAAGCGGCGCTTGTCGCCGGAAACCTCGATGTCCGGGGTCAGCGCCAGGTTGAGCGCTTCCGTGCCGCCGGAGGTGAAGGTCACGCAGCGCGGGTCGGCGCCGACGAGCGCCGCGACCGCCTGCCGCGCGGCCTCGACGACCTTGCGCGCGGCCCGGCCCTCCTCATGTATGGAGGACGGATTGCCGGGCATCTCGAGCGCAGCGCGCACGGCGTCGGCGGCCTCGGGTCGCACCGGCGTCGTGGCATTGTGGTCGAGATAAATACGTGCCACCGGCCGCTGCTCCTTCGACGCGTCGGATTGCTGTGGCGCAACCGGCTCTTCGTGATAACAGTTCCAGGCTGCGGGGCTTTCCCGCGGCCTGAATCCTCTTGAGCCGTTCCAAAGTCTTCTCGCCCGGGTCCCGGGGCGAGTCAATTCCGGCGACGGATCGTCGCCGCAGGAGAATGGAAGCCCGCAAATGCCGGAAATCGTCTTTACCGGGCCTGCCGGTCGCATCGAAGGGCGCTACCAGCCCGCCAAGAAGAAGGGCTCGCCGATCGCCATCGTGCTGCATCCGCACCCGCAGTTCGGCGGCACGATGAACAATCTGATCGTCTACAACCTCTATTACGCCTTCGCCAATCGCGGCTTCGCCGTGCTGCGCTTCAATTTCCGCGGCGTCGGCCGCAGCCAGGGCTCCTTCGACCATGGCGCGGGCGAGCTGTCGGACGCCGCCGCCGCCCTCGACTGGGCGCAGTCGATCAATGCCGACGCGCGCAGCTGCTGGATCGCCGGCGTCTCCTTCGGCGCCTGGATCGGCATGCAGCTCCTGATGCGCCGGCCGGAGATCGAGGGCTTCATCTCGGTAGCCCCGCCCGCCAACCGGTTCGACTTCTCGTTCCTCGCCCCCTGTCCATCCTCCGGCCTGTTCGTGCACGGCGACGAGGACCGCGTCGCCCCGGCCCGCGAGGTGCAGACGCTGATCGAGAAGCTGAAGACGCAGCGCGGCATCGTCATCGAGCAGTCGGTGATCCCCGGCGCCAACCACTTCTTCGACGGCAAGGTCGACGAGCTGATCGGCTCGGTCAGCGCCTATCTCGACAAGCGCCTCGGCCGCCAGGCCGAGGACGCGGCGTAGCGTCCTCTCTCTTCCCTCTCCCATGGGGAGAGGGTGCCGCCGAAGGCGGCGGGTGAGGGGCTGCGGACTATCAGAACGAGCGCCTTACCCCCTCATCCGGCCGCTTCGTGCCCTTCCTTCTCCCCCTGGGAGAAGGAAGGGAGAACACTCACGGCTTCGCCAGAACCCCGCCCGTGACCGGCTCCGGCACGCCCGTGGTGCCCGGAAAGCTCAGCGGCAGCCCGCGCAGCGAACGGACCGCGAGCACCGCGAAGGCCTGCGCCTCGAGGCCGTCGGCCGACCAGCCGATCTCGTCGGCGGTGCGTACCGGGATGCCGAGGCGCTCGGCGAGCCCCTCGACGATGGCCGGGTTGCGGGCCCCGCCGCCGGCCGCGACGACCAGCACCGGCCGCTCCGGCAGCATGCCGATGCCGACCGCGATCGTTTCGATCGTGAAGACGACCAGGGTCGCGGCGCCGTCCTCGTTCGAGAGCGCCTCGACGGAGGCGGCGGAGAACGCGTCGCGGTCGAGCGATTTCGGCGCCGGCCGCGCGAAATAGGCATGGCGCATCAGCTCCCGGAGAACCTCCGGATCGGCGCGGCCGGCGCGGGCGAGGGCGCCGTCGCGGTCGAACGGCGCCCCTGTCCGGCGAGCCACGAAATCGTCCAGAAGCGCGTTGCCCGGGCCGGTGTCGAAGGCGATTAGCATGTCGCCCGCGCCGATGAAGGTGATGTTGGCGACGCCGCCGATATTGACGACGACGAGCGGCATCGGCAGGCCGGACCGGCGGGCGAGCGCGCGGTGGACGACCGGCACGAAGGGCGCCCCCTCGCCGCCGGCGGCGACGTCCGCGGCACGGAAATCGTAGACGACGGGAATGCCGAGCGATCTCGCCAGCGCCGGCCCGTCGCCGAGCTGCACCGTCAGCCGCGCCTCCGGCCGATGCAGCACGGTCTGGCCATGGAAGCCGACGACGTCGATCGTGTCCCGGCCGATCCCGTGCCGGGCGAGGAAGGCCTCGACCGCCTCGGCGTGGGCGCGGGTAACGAGCGCTTCGGCCTCTTCGAGCACGCCCGGCCGGCTCGCACGGTCGGCGAGGCCGCGCCCCTCGGCGAGCGCCGCGCGCAGGACCTGGCGCTCCTCCGGCGCATAGGGCCGGTAGCCGACGGGGCCGAGCTCGAAGATCGTCTCGCCGTCGGTCGCCACCAGCGCCACGTCGACGCCGTCGAGCGAGGTGCCGCTCATCAAGCCGATCGCCCGCATCCACTCCACCCCGCGATGCACTCGTGCGACGAAGCTGATACACGAGCGGCGGGGCAACGCTAAGATCCCCCTCTAGAGGCGAGCCGATGTCCTCCTTCCGCTCCGAATTCCTGCGCACCCTCGAGGAGCGCGGTTTCATTCATCAGGTCTCCGACCCGGCCGGGCTCGATGCCTGTGCGATGGGAGGGCCGGTGACCGGCTATATCGGCTTCGACGCCACCGCGCCGAGCCTGCACGCCGGCTCGCTGGTGCAGATCATGATGCTGCGCTGGCTGCAGAAGACCGGGCACCGGCCGATCGTGTTGATGGGCGGCGGCACGACCAAGATCGGCGATCCTTCGGGCAAGGACGAGTCGCGCAAGCTTTTGACCGACGAAGCGATCGCCGAGAACATCGCCGGCATCCGCCGCGTCTTCGAGAAGTTCCTGACCTTCGGCTCGGGGCCGACCGACGCCGTGATGGCCGACAATGCCGAGTGGCTCGACGAGCTGCGCTGGATCCCGCTCCTGCGCGAGGTCGGCCGGCACTTCACGGTCAACCGCATGCTGACCTTCGAGTCGGTGAAGCTGCGGCTCGAGCGCGAGCAGCCGCTGACCTTCCTCGAATTCAACTACATGATCCTGCAGGCCTACGACTTCGTCGAGCTGTTCCGGCGCTACGGCTGCGCGCTGCAGATGGGCGGCTCCGACCAGTGGGGCAACATCATCAACGGCATCGAGCTCGGCCGCCGCACGGCCGAGGCGGAGCTGTTCGCGCTGACGACGCCGCTGCTCACCACCTCCTCCGGCGCCAAGATGGGCAAGACCGCCGCCGGGGCCGTCTGGCTGAGCCCGGAGCTGCTGTCGCCCTACGACTACTGGCAGTTCTGGCGCAACGCCGACGATGCCGATGTCGGGCGGTTCCTGAAGCTCTACACCGAGCTGCCGATGGCGGAGATCGAGCGCCTCGCCGGCCTCGGCGGGCAGGAGATCAACGACGCCAAGAAGATTCTCGCCACCGAAGCGACGGCGATGCTGCACGGCGCAGCGGCGGCGGCCGAGGCGCAGCGCACCGCCGAGCGCACCTTCGAGGAGGGCGCCATCTCCACCGATCTGCCGACGATCGAGGTCGATGCCGGCGCGCTCGCCGCGGGCGTGGGCGTGCTGAGTGCCTTCGTGCAGGCCGGCCTCGTCGCCTCGACCAGCGAGGCCCGCCGCCAGATCAAGAGCGGCGGCTTGCGGGTCAACGATGCCGCCGTGTCGGACGAGCGGGCGGTGCTGAAGGCGAGCGACCTCGGGCCGGAGGGGGTCGTGAAACTGTCGCTCGGCAAGAAGCGGCACGTCCTCTTGCGGCCCGCGGGGTGATCGTCGGGAGCTGAGGCCTCGCGGCTCCCGCCGCGCGGCTACTGGGCGCTGCGGGGCGCGACGCTGCTGCGCCCTGTCGTGTCGGCGGTGGCCGTCCCCTCGCTCTGGCGGAACTCGAAGATCTTGCGCAGGAAGCCCGGCGCGACCGCCGACATGGGATTGATCGACAGCGTCGGGTTGGAGAGCGTGCCGGAGACACGGAAGGTCACTCCGAGCAGGCCCTGCTCGTTGCCGCCGCCGAGGAAGAAGCCGATCACCGGCACCTTGCTGAAGAGATTGTTCAGCGAATAGGCGGGAACGAAGGTGCCGGTGACGTTCACGCGGTTGGCGCTGACATCGAGCACGCCCTCGAGGCTGAGGCCGATCTGCGGTCCCCAGACGACGACGTCGTCGAGGCTGAGGCGCCCGCCATTGCGCGAGAAGCGCATCTTCAGCTTGGTGAAGGTCACCGTGTGCGGCCCGGCGCGCTGCGTCTCACGCACGCCGGTCCGCTCGTCCGTCCAGGCGCGATCGTTGCTCGTCACCGAGGCGAGCGCCCGTTCGCCGCGGATCTCGAAGCCCTCGACCTCGAGCTGGCCGTCGAACCGGGCGGAAGAGGAGATGCGCAGGTTGAACTTGCCGCCGAAGGCCTTCGAGTAGACGTCGAGGAAGCGCAGGAACGAGCCCGCGTCGTCGCCCGTGAAGAGGTAGCCGGCGCCGCCGGCCAGCGGCCGCACCTCGACTCGGCCGGAGCCGAAGCGGTCGCTCTTGACCTCGAGCGTCTTCAGCATGCCGGCGCGGCGCGACAGCGAGAGCTTCAGGCCTAGAGCGCGCTCGCCATTGTGGCCGATGGCGGTGTCGACGACGACGTCGAGGTCGAGGTCGGGCGCGGTCGCCTCGCCCGTGTCCCCGGCGAAGAGATCGGCCATCAGCGGCCGAAGATCGATGGCGTTGCCATTCAGCGCGACGCGGGTCAGTCCCTTGGAGCGCTCGACCGAGATGCGCACGTCGTCGCCGGCCGAAAGCCGGAAGGTACCGAGCTTCGCCGCGACGAGGCCGCCGGCGGCGTCGAGGTCGACATCGCCGCGGATCGAGGCCACGCCGCTGTCGATGGCGATGTCGCGCAGCGTGATCGCCTCCGGCGTCTTCAGCATGGTGAAGGACATCTTGCCCGGCACGCCGGGGCGCTTCGCGAGCCCGGGGACGAGCCCGTCGAGCTCGGCGGCGCCGAGCTCGGCCTGCACCTCGATCGGCCCGGCGACCAGCGGCGCCCTGATCTTAACCGGGATCGGGCCCCTGATCGCCTTGCCGCCCGGCATCCCGAGATAGTTGCGCGCGGAGGCGTCGAGGGTCGCCGAGGCGAGAACCTCGCGCCGGCCGCCGGCGCCCTCGTCGCGCAGATCGATCTGCGTCGTCGCGCCGCCGATCTTCGCATCGCCGACGACCGTCACCACGCCCCCGGGGTCGCGGACGACGCGGAACGTGCCGGCCTCGAGCGCCTTGCCGGCGACGAGCTTCTCGATCGCCACGTCCTTCATCTGGCCGTCGACCTTCACCTCGATCGGCGGCACCTCGCCGGCCGGGCCGAGGGTCAGGCCGATCAGCGACTGGGCCGTGAAGGCACCGCGCACCGCGGCGGGATCGATGGCCGGCGGCAGCGGGCTGGGCCCCAGGGCGCCGGTCGCGAACAGCTGTGCGGCACCGGCGAGCTGCCCCTCGACCTGCAGCTCCACCCGCGCCTGCGGGAAGCGCGGCTCGGTGTTCGGAACCTCGAACTTGCCGCGCACCGCGATCGCTTGGCCGGGGGCCGGCTCGATCCGTGCCGAATCGACCAGCATCTCGACGTGCCGCCCGCTGGCGCGGAAGCGCCCGGTCGCGCCGAGCAGCGGCGGCAGCCCGGGACCGGGGATGATGGCAGTGTCGGAAAAGCTCGATTCGATATAGATCGCCTGGTCGGGCAGGGGCTCGAACGGCTTCTGGGCCGCGAGCACG
>JAEZCD010000026.1 GCA_023430145.1 Pseudomonadota bacterium | reverse complement strand
GCAGAGCAGCGCGCCGGCGCCGAAGGCGGGGATCGCCCGCTCGGCGCCCGGAAGCGCGGCGACGAAGCGGGCGACCGCCAGCATGACGTCGATGCCGGCGCCCATCAGCGGCCACACCCAGCCGTCGAGACCGAACGGCACCAGCAGCGCGGCGACCACCGCCGCCGGCATGATCCAGAGGCTGACGACCGGCAGCGCGAGAAGATTGCCGAGCAGCGAATACGGCGTCAGGCGATGGAAGTGGAAGGCCGCGAACGGCGCCGTGGCGAGGCCGGCGAGCAGCGTCGTCGCCAGCATGGCGAGGAAAAAGCCGCCGAGCCAGCCGGTCGCCCACCCGGCGATGCCGACGCCCCGCTCCCGCGGGCGCTGCAGGCGGCCGCTCTCGAAGCCGGCGATCAGCGCCAGCACCGCCGCGAACGACATCTGGAAGCTCGCGCCGAAGACGCTCTGCGGCGCCACCACGAGCACCAGCACGGCGGCGATGCCGACGTTGCGCATGGTCAGCGCCGCGCGGCCGACGGCGACCGCGATCAGCACGATCGCCGCCATGACGAAGGCGCGCTGCGTCGCCACCTCGGCGCCGGACAGTACGAGGTAGAAGGCCGAGCCGGCGAGCGCGACGAACGCCGCCCAGCTCTTGATCGGCCGGCGCAAAGCGAGCTGCGGCACCGCCGCGAGCAGCATGCGGGTGCCGGCGAACAGGACGCCGGCGACGAGCGCCAGATGCATGCCCGAGATCGACAGCACGTGGGAGAGGCCCGCGGCGCGCATCGCATCGTCGGCCGCGGGCGGGATGGCGCTGCGGACGCCGGTGACGAGCGCTGCAGCGATGGCGCCCGCCGTACCGCCGGCCGCGGCGATGATGCGCTCGGTGAGCGACAGGCGCAGGCGCTCGACCGAAGCCGCCCAGCCGGCCCAGCCGCCGGCGGGCGCGCCGTCCACCTTGCGCAGCCCCTCGGCCCGAGCACCGAAGGCGCCGACGCCCTCGGCGAAGGCGACGCGAGCGAAGTCATAGCCTCCCGGCCGCAGCGGGCCCGGCGGCGGCCGCCAGGTCGCCGTCACCGTCGCCATGTCGCCGGGCTGCAGCGGCGGCTCCTTCGGCACGACGACGCGGACGCGCCTCGGCATATGGGCTGCGTCGAGATCGCCGAGCTTCGTCACGGACAGATAGAGCCGCCGGTCCTTCAGCCGCGGCTCGATGGTCTCGACGCGCCCCGCGGCTTCCGCACGCAGAGCCCGTAGCAGCACCGGGTCGCCGGCGCGCAACGCCTCCTCGAGCGTCGCGGCGGAAAAGCCGAGCGCGAGCGCCGCCGCGCCCGAGCCGATCACGATGCCGGCGAGGCTGCCGCGAAACCGCCAGGCCGCGGCGAGCGCCACAGTCGCCGCGAGCGGGCCGGCCCAGGCTTCCGGGGTTCTCGGCGCGGCCCCGTAGAGAAGGATGCCGAGGCCGAAGGCGACCGGCAGCCAGAGGACGGCGCGGCCGCGGTCCCATTCGAGCTCGAGCGCGGCGGCGAGCCGCTGCCGCAGCCCGATGCTCGCGGCGGCAGGCGCGCCGGCCAGCACCCCGGCACGCGCCGCGATCGCCCGAATCCGCTCCGGCGCCATGCAGCGCTCCGAGGTCGCCCTTGCCTGCAACGCATGCTACACGACCGCCGCCGGCCCCACATATCCAGCATGAGCATGTCCGAGACCGTCACCCGTTTCGCGCCGTCGCCGACCGGCTTCCTGCACATCGGCGGCGCCCGCACCGCGCTCTTCAACTGGCTGTTCGCGCGCGCGACAGGCGGCAAGATGCTGCTGCGCATCGAGGACACCGATCGTGCCCGCTCGACCGAGGCCGCCATCGAGGCGATCCTCGACGGGCTGCGCTGGCTCGGGCTCGACTGGGACGGCGAGCCGGTGTTCCAGTTCTCGCGCGCCGAGCGGCACCGGCAGGTGGTCGAGGAACTGCTCGCCTCCGGTCACGCCTATCGGTGCTATGCGAGCCCGGCCGAGCTCGAGGAGATGCGCGCTCGGGCGATGGCCGAGGGCCGACCGCCGCGATACGATGGGCGCTGGCGCGACCGCGATCCGGCCGAGGCGCCCGAGGGCGTCGCCCCGGTCATCCGCCTCAAGGCGCCGCAGGAGGGCGAGACCGTCGTCGACGACCTCGTGCAGGGGCGGGTCGTGTTCCCCAACAAGGATCTCGACGACCTCGTGCTCCTGCGCTCGGACGGCACGCCGACCTACATGCACGCGGTCGTCGTCGACGATCACGACATGGGGATCACGCACGTCATCCGCGGCGTCGACCACCTCACCAACGCGGCGCGGCAGATCCAGATCTACAACGCGTTCGGCTGGCCGGTGCCGGCGATGGCGCACATCCCGCTGATCCACGGCCCGGACGGCGCCAAGCTGTCGAAGCGCCACGGCGCGCTCGGCGTCGAGGCCTACCGGGCGATGGGCTACCTGCCGGAGGCGATGCGGAACTATCTCGCCCGGCTCGGCTGGAGCCACGGCGATTCGGAGATCTTCTCGACCGCGCAGGCGATCGAATGGTTCGACATCGAGAGCGTCGGGCGATCGGCCGCCCGGTTCGACTTCGGCCGTCTCGAGAACTTGAACGGCCATTACATGCGGGCGACACCCGACGCCGAGCTGCTCGCCGAGTTCCGCGCGGCGCTCCCCCATCTGCCGGGCGGCGTCGCGGCGAAGGAGCGGCTCGACGCCGGTCTGTGGGACAAGTTCCGCGATGCCTTGCCGGGCCTGAAGGAGCGCGCCAAGACGCTGGTCGAGCTGCTCGAGAATTCGAGCTATCTGCTCGAGGAGCGACCGCTGGTGCTCGACGAGAAGGCGCGCACGCTGCTGAACGGGGAGACGCGCAGCCTCCTCGGGCGGCTCGAGCCGAGGCTCGCCAGCGTCGCCTCCTGGTCGGCGGAGGAGCTCGAGGCGGCCGTCCGCGCCTTCGCCGAGGCCGAGCGCGCCAAGCTCGGCCAGGTGGCGCAGCCGCTGCGCGCGGCGCTGACCGGACGAACCACCTCGCCCGGCATTTTCGACGTGCTGACGGTGCTCGGCCGCAGCGAGAGCCTCGGTCGCATTCACGACCAGGCGACACGTTCCTGAGAGTCGACGCGCGTCGCGACGAGGTTTATGTTGCGCCGCAACAATCCCGCTCGCCGGGGGGCAGGCCGGACCTGACGCGGACGGTCATCCGGGACAGAATTGAGCAGCGCCGCGCGGGACGGCCTCCTGCCCGAGGAGCAGATCGATGCAAGAAAGCAATCCGGCCACGAAAACCAGCACCGCCTCGATCAGCGTCGGCGATGCCACGTACGACTTTCCCGTCCTCGAGGGCACGCTCGGGCCGGACGTGATCGACATCTCGGCGCTCTACGCCCGGACCGACCGATTTACGTACGATCCCGGCTTCACCTCGACCGCGAGCTGCGAGTCGAAGATCACCTTCATCGACGGCGACGCCGGCATCCTGCTCTATCGCGGCTATCCGATCGAGCAGCTCGCCGAGCACGGCGATTTCCTCGAGACCTGCTACCTGCTGCTCTACGGCAACCTGCCGACCGAGAAGCAGAAGCAGGAGTTCGACACCAGCGTGACACGTCACACGATGGTGCACGAGCAGATGAACCGCTTCTATTCGGGCTTCCGCCGCGACGCGCACCCGATGGCGATCATGGTCGGCGTGGCCGGGGCGCTGTCGGCCTTCTACCACGACTCCACCGACATCACCGATCCGACGCAGCGGATGATCGCCTCGATCCGCATGATCGCCAAGATGCCGACCCTGGCCGCCATGGCCTACAAGTATTCGATCGGCCAACCTTTCGTCTATCCGCAGAACTCGCTCGATTACGCCTCGAACTTCCTGCGCATGTGCTTTGCCGTGCCGTGCGAGCCGTACGAGGTGAACCCGGTCTTCGCCAAGGCGATGGACCGCATCTTCATCCTGCACGCCGACCACGAGCAGAACGCCTCGACCTCGACGGTGCGGCTGGCCGGCTCCTCGGGCGCCAACCCCTTCGCCTGCATCGCCGCCGGCATCGCCTGCCTCTGGGGACCCGCGCATGGCGGCGCCAACGAGGCGGCGCTGACCATGCTCGGCCAGATCGGCCGGCCCGAGCGCATCCCCGAGTTCATCGCCCGCGCCAAGGACAAGAACGATCCGTTCCGGCTGATGGGTTTCGGTCACCGCGTCTACAAGAACTACGACCCGCGCGCCCGCATCATGCAGAAGACGACGCACGAGGTGCTGCGCGAGCTCGGCATCAAGGACGACCCGCTGCTCGACGTCGCCATGGAGCTCGAGCAGGTGGCGCTGAAGGACGACTACTTCATCGAGAAGAAGCTGTACCCGAACGTCGATTTCTATTCGGGCATCATCCTGAAGGCGATGGGTTTTCCGACCAGCATGTTCACCGTGCTGTTCGCAGTGGCGCGTACCGTCGGCTGGATCGCCCAGTGGAAGGAGATGATCGAGGATCCGCACCAGCGGATCGGCCGGCCGCGGCAGCTCTATACCGGCCACACCGAGCGCGACTACGTCCCGGTCGCCGACCGCGGCTGAGCCTCGCGGGCATCCTCGGGCGCCCAAGTTCTGGATTGCTTCGTCGCTGACGCTCCTCGCAATGACGGAAACTCCTCGTCATTGCGAGCGCAGCGAAGCAATTCAGCTTCTCTCCCAGCGCCCGAAAGCTGGATTGCTTCGTCACCACGCTCCTCGCAATGACGGAAGCTCCTCGTCATTGCGAGCGGAGCGAAGCAATCCAGCTTCTCGCTCCCGGCGCTGCCTCACAGAAAGCTCTGCGGATCGATATCGACCGCGACGCGCAGTGAGCCGCGCGCCGGCGGCGCCGCCGCGAGCCAGGCGCGCATATAGGCCGACAGGTCGAAGCCGCGTGGCGACTGCGCCAGAAGCCTGAAGCGGTGCCGGCTGCGGACCACCGCGAGCGGCGCCTCGGCCGGCCCGAGCACGCGCACCTCGTTCGCCTTCGGCGCCGCCCGTGCGAGCGC
>JAEZCD010000340.1 GCA_023430145.1 Pseudomonadota bacterium | reverse complement strand
GCGGAGGACCCAGCCTCTTCTCTTCCTGCCGGCGGCGGCGCGGAAGAACTGGATCCTCCGCCTGCGCGGAGGATGACGAGCCGATGTGTCCGCGACCTCCTAGTCGCGCCGCTCGAAAGCGGGGAGTCAGGGACGCGGCCGCTGCGGAACAGCGCGCGTGACGGGCGTCGCGCTATTGCTTCGGCTGCTCGGCGGCCGACTCGACGATCGGGCCGACGAGGGTCGAGGTGCGCATGATGTGCTCGCGGCTGAGCCGCAGCAGCGCCTCGGCATCGCGCGCCAGCGCCGCCTCCATCAGTTGCTTGTGCTCGCCGAGGCGCCCCTCCGTCACGGTGGCGACGGCGATGCGGCGATAGCGGTCGGCCTGGTCGTAGAGAATACCCCAGAAGCGCACGATCCAGCGGTTGCGGCAGGCCGCGATCAGCGCGAGGTGGAATGCATGGTGCCGGCGCGCCCATTCGGGATCGACGGTGCCGGTCTCAGCGTCGAGGCTCGAAACCTTGCCGAGACGGTAGAAGCTCGAGACGATCTCCCCCTCCCAGGCATCGTCGCCGTGCTGCAGCGCGTCCGCGAGGGCGATCGCCTCGATGTCGACGCGGGCGGCGGTGATCTCGGCGAGATCGGCGTTCGACATCGGCGCGGCGCGGAAGCCGCGCCGGTCCTGCGCGGTGACGAGGCCCTCGGAGGCGAGCCGCATCAGCGCCTCGCGCAAGGGGCTGAAGCCGACCTCGTAGATGCCGCGCAGCTCTTCGAGCCGCAGTTTTTGGCTCGGCCGGAAGCGCCCGACCAGAATATCCTCGCGAAGCCGAGCGAAAACCTCGGTCGTCAGGGTCGCCGTCTCGGCGTCGCTGTTGCGCAAGCGTTTCCTCTCCCCCGGGGACCACCCTCAGCAATCCACGCCGGGGCACGGACTGCAACTCCCGACTGAAATATAGTGGGACAGCCCGCGTTGCGAAATCAATATTTTCGTTGAAAGCGCGACCGTCGAAAATATCGTTGACACTCCGGCGCCCGCCCGCGATGCCTCTGGTGGGCCGCCGCCGAACGATAGGGCTTCGCCGGTGCGTGCCGCCGCGCGAGAGGACTGACATGTTCGTACTCAACGAGCTCCCGCAGCAGGTCGAGCCGGAGCTGCTCGCCCTCCTCGCCGAGGCCGAGCCGGCCACCATCGGCCATTTCCTGAACTTCGGCTTCGTCGATCCCGGCGTGCGGGCGATGATCCCGGTGCCGCGCATCGTCGGCACCGCCATCACCGTGCGCTTCACGGGCGCCGACTGCGCGGCGATGCATTACGCACTCGGCCAGGTCCGCCCGGGCGACATCATCGTCGTCGACCGGACGGGCGATACGCGGCACGGCGCTCTCGGCGGCGGCGTCGCGCACGCTGCGAAATCGGCCGGCTGCACCGGCATCGTCATGGACGGGCTCGCCACCGACATCGGCGAGCTGCGCGAGCACGGGCTGCCGATCTGGGCGCGCGGCCTGTCGACGGTGACCGGCAAGCTGCTCTTCCAGCAGGGCGAGTTCTGCACGCCGATCTCCTGCGGCGGCGTGCCCGTCGAGCCCGGCGACGCGGTGCTCGCCGACGAGAACGGCGTGCTGATCCTGAAGCCCCGCGACATCGCGTGGGCGGCCAGGAAGGCGATCGGCATGCAGAACGCCGAGAAGGCGCGCATGCCCGAGATCACCGCCGGCAAGCGGCTGCCGGAGCTGAACGGCGTCAATGCACGGCTGAAGGAGATTCTCGCCGCGCAGAACGCGAAGGGGTGATTCTCGGGAATGCTCGCCGGGAGGCGATGGCGAAGAGTCGCCGTCTTTGCGAGGAGCGAAGCGACGAAGCAATCCAGGCTTTACGGCGTCGGAGAAGAAGCTGGATTGCTTCGCTGCGCTCGCAATGACGAACGAGGCGATGACTTGCCGCCATCCCCCTCGCCCTCCCTCACGCGCCTTCCTTGTTCGGATCGCGCCAGGCGCGCTCGAAGGGCAGCCGCCAGGCGTGCGGGGCGATCAGCTGGTGGATCGACTTCGGACCCCAGGAGCCCGGCGCGTAGAGCCGCACCGGCGGCGGCGCCTCGAGCAGCGGGATCGACACCTCCCACAGCCGCTCGATCCCTTCGGCGCTGGTGAACAGCATGCGGTCGCCGCGCATCGCATCGAGAATCAGCCGCTCATAGGCCTCCAGCACGTCGCCGATCATCCCGGTCTCGTGCATGGCGAACTGCAGGCTCAGCTTGTCGAGCCGCATGCCGGGGCCGGGCCGCTTGCCGTAGAAGGACAGCGACATTTTGGACGCGTCGGCGAGATCGAAGGTGAGGTGGTCGGGGCCCTGCGCGCCCACCCCGGAGCCGGCAGGGAACATGCTCTTCGGCGGCTCGCGGAAGGCGATCGAGATGATCCGCTGCCCTTCCGCCATCCGCTTGCCGGTGCGCAGGAAGAATGGCACGCCGGCCCAGCGCCAGTTGTCGATCATGCATTTCAGGGCGATGAAGGTTTCCGTGTCGGACTCCGGGTCCACCCCCTCCTCCTCGCGGTAGCCCGTATACTGGCCGCGGACGACGTCGCGCGGCTCGATCGGCAGCATGCTGCGAAAGACCTTGTTCTTCTCCTCGCTGATCGGCTGCGGCTCGAGCGAGGTCGGCGGCTCCATGGCCATAAAGGCGAGGATCTGGAACAGGTGCGTGACGACCATGTCGCGGAAGGCGCCGGTCGCCTCGTAGAAGCCGGCGCGCCTGCCGAGGCCGAGCGTCTCCGGCACGTCGATCTGCACGTGGTCGATGAAGTTGCGGTTCCAGATCGGCTCGAACAGGCCGTTGGCGAAGCGGAAGGCGAGGATGTTCTGCGCCGCCTCCTTGCCCAGAAAGTGGTCGATGCGGAAGATCTGCTCCTCGGCGAACACCTCGTGCAGCTCGGCGTTCAGCGCCACCGCGCTCTCGAGGTCGGTGCCGAACGGCTTCTCCATGACGATGCGGGCATTCTCGACGAGGCCGGCATCGGCGAGCAGGCGAACGGCCGGCAGGGCGGCGACCGGTGGCACGCTGAGATAGTCGAGCACGCGCACGCCGCCGCCGCCGAGCGCCTCCTTGGCCCGGCCGACGGCCGCCTTCAGCGCCTCCGGCCCGGCGGCGATCGGCACATAGTCGAGGCTCTGCGCGAAGCGCTCCCAGTCGGCGCCGTTCTTCTTGCGCAGGCCGAACTCGTCCAGCGCCTGCTTGGCGATCGCGCGAAAACCGTCCGCGTCGATGTCGTCGAGCGAGACGCCGACGATGCGGCAGCCGGGGATGAAGCCCGCGGTGACGAGGTGGAACAGGCCCGGCAGCAGTTTTCGGCGCGACAGGTCGCCGGTAGCGCCGACGAGCACGACCACCTGCGGCGATCCCGGGCCGACCCGTGAAGCCTTCTTCGCCAAGCTCATGCTCCCCATCGCGCCCGATCCTCCCGGAGCGAGCATGCGCCGTGCCACAGCCGGCGCAAAGAGCATTGCCGCATCGAGACGACAGGCGCGCGAAGCGCCGGGGAGCGGGAAAGCGCCGAGCCGCCGGCCCGTCGTGCGGACCGGCGGCTCTGGACGACCCGGGGTGCGGTGCGATCCGCGGGATCAGTAGCCGTAGCCGTAGCCGTAGCCGTGGCTGTAGGAATTGTAGTGCCGCTTCGGCGCGTAGTAGCTGTCGTAGTAGTGCTTGCGCGGCGCGATGTAGACATAGGGCTGCGGCGCCACATAGACCTTGTATTCAGGCTGGTAGGTGTAGGAGCTGTAGCCGTAGGAGTGACCGCCATACCCGTAGCCGTAGCCGCCGGCCGAAGCGGTGGTGGGGGCGAGGGCGGCAGTGCCGATGGCGATGGCCGCGGCGGCGGCGAGGGCGAGCTTGCTCATGGCGGTCTTTCCTGGTTCCCGGTTGCCGAGGTCGTCCTGACCTCATGTGCGTAGTTCTACCGAGACGCGCTTGAACGCCGCCTGAGGCGCGCCTTCAGCCGGTGTTCACGGGTGCGGCCGGGCGGGAAAAATCATCGACGAGGGACCAGGCGAAGCGGTCGTCGCCCGTGAGACGGGCGAGCCGCGCCTTCGCCGCAAGGCCCGCCGGCGTCGCCGCTGGTCGACCGAGGATCGCCGCGACGAGGATCGCTGCCTCGCGATCGAGCGCCTCCACCCGTGCGGCGAGGGCATCGAGGCCCGTGCGCTGCCGCAGCGCGGCGTCCGCCGCGGCCCAGGCC
>JAEZCD010000338.1 GCA_023430145.1 Pseudomonadota bacterium | reverse complement strand
CCCGGCAATCCAGCCTTCTCTTCGGCTCTAAAGACTGGATTGCCGGGACAAGCCCGGCGATGAGGAGGAGAAGAGATGGCCTCACAGCGAGGTTCGTCCGCCGGACCGGCCGGGCCGTCCAGCCCCGAAGAAAGCCGTGCGCATCCCGGCCTCTCCCCCGTCAATCCGGGTTCGCTCGCTTGGCGAGCGCCCAGGAATGACAGCCCGTCGGATCGAGCCCCGGGGCGAGGGCGCGACACCCCCGCATCGCACCGCCCGGTCCATCCCTCCCGCTATTCACAGGAATCTGATCGCCGCGAATGTTCCTTGTCTGTTCTCATCACATACTTTATCTTGTGAGCAGTCGCCGATGAGAAACCGAGATGTTGTCCGATCGCCACGAGGCTGGGGAAAGCGGGCAGGGGGCCGGAACGGCGCTGGCGCTCACCTCCGCGACTCGCTTAGCGTGCTCGTCATCGGGAAAAGGCCGCCGGAAATCGGTCGCCTCGGCCATGCGCCGGGGTGCGATTCTCGCGGCCGGGGGCCACATTAGGGGGAATGCGGTGTCAGCGATTGCCATCGACGTCGAACGGAACAGCCGCGGAGCATCCGGGGTGCCGACACTCATGACCGCCAACGCTCCCGCGCCGGCCGCAGCGCCGGCCTTCCATGTCATCCGCCGCAACGGGTCGGTGACCCCGTTCGACCCGTCAAAAATCTCGGTCGCGGTGACGAAGGCGTTCCTGGCCGTCGAGGGCCAGGCCGCGGCCGCCTCGCGGCGCGTGCACGAGGCGGTCGAGCAGGTCACCGCGCAGGTCGTCTCGGCGCTGACCCGCCGCGTCGACGCCGACCGCGCGCTGCACATCGAGGACATCCAGGACCAGGTCGAGCTCGCGCTGATGCGCGGCGAGCACCACAAGGTGGCGCGCGCCTACGTGCTCTACCGCGAGGAGCGGGCGATGGCGCGCCGCGAGAAGGCGGAAGCCGCGGCCGCCGCGCAGCCGAGCGCGCCGGTGCTCAACGTCCGCGGCGCCGACGGAAGCTTGCGCCCGCTCGACGAGCTGCGCCTCGCGCGGCTCGTCACCGAAGCCTGCGCCGGCCTCGAGGGCGTTGCGCCCGAGCCGGTGCTCGCCGAGACGCGCCGCAACCTCTATGACGGCATCGCCGAGGACGAGCTGTCGCTCGCCGGCATCATGGCCGCCCGCACCCTCATCGAGGCCGAGCCGAACTACGCTTTCGTCAGCGCCCGCCTGCTCATGGATCGCCTGCGCAGCGAGGCGCTCGCCTTCGTCGGCGACGGCGCCCCGCAGGCGACGCAAGGCGAGATGGCCGAGCGCTACAAGTCCTACTTCCCGGCCTATGTGCGCCGGGCGGCGGCGCTCGACCTGCTCGATCCGGAGATGACGCGCTTCGACCTGCAAAGGCTCGCGGCGGCCCTGAAGCCCGAGCGCGACCTGCAGTTCCAGTTCCTGGGCCTGCAGACGCTCTACGACCGCTACTTCCTGCACTCGCACGGCACGCGCTTCGAGCTGCCGCAGGCCTTCTTCATGCGCGTCGCCATGGGCCTCGCGCAGCGCGAGATCGACCGCGAGGCGCGGGCGATCGAGTTCTATGACCTGCTCTCCTCGTTCGACTTCATGTGCTCGACGCCCACCCTCTTCAACGCCGGCACGCAGCGCTCGCAGCTCTCCTCCTGCTTCCTGACGACGGTGCCGGACGACCTCGACGGCATCTTCAAGTCGATCAAGGACAATGCGCTCCTGTCGAAATATGCCGGCGGGCTCGGCAACGATTGGACGCGGGTGCGCGGCCTCGGCGCCCACATCAAGGGCACCAATGGCGAGAGCCAGGGCGTCGTGCCGTTCCTGAAGGTCGCCAACGACACCGCCATCGCCGTCAACCAGGGCGGCAAGCGCAAGGGCGCGGTGTGCGCCTACCTCGAGACCTGGCACGTCGACATCGAAGAATTCCTCGATCTGCGCAAGAACACCGGCGACGACCGCCGCCGCACGCACGACATGAACACCGCCAACTGGGTGCCGGATCTCTTCATGCAGCGCGTCGAGGAGAACGCCGACTGGACGCTGTTCTCGCCCGACGAGACCGCCGACCTGCACGAGCTGACCGGCAAAGCCTTCGCCGAGCGCTACGCCTTCTACGAGGCGAAGGCCGCCCGCGGTGAGATGCGCGTCTCCAAGACCTTGCGTGCGCAGGATCTGTGGCGGCGCATGCTGACCATGCTGTTCGAGACCGGGCATCCCTGGATCACCTTCAAGGACCCCTGCAACCTCCGCTCGCCGCAGCAGCACGCGGGCGTCGTGCACTCCTCGAACCTCTGCACCGAGATCACCCTCAACACCTCGGACACGGAGGTCGCGGTCTGCAATCTCGGCTCGGTCAACCTCGCCAACCACATCGTCGAGGGCCGGCTCGACATGGCCCGGCTCGAGCGCACGGTGACGACCGCCATGCGCATGCTCGACAACGTGCTCGACGTGAATTTCTACACGATCCCCGAAGCCCGCAATTCCAACCTGCGGCACCGGCCGGTCGGGCTCGGCATCATGGGCTTCCAGGATGCGCTCAACATGCTGCGGCTGCCCTATGCCTCGGCGGAGGCGGTGCAGTTCGCCGACGAGAGCATGGAGGCGGTGGCCTACTACGCCATCGCCGCCTCGAGCGATCTCGCCGGCGAGCGCGGCCGCTATCCCTCCTTCCAGGGCTCGCTCTGGTCGAAGGGAATCTTGCCGCTCGACTCGATCAAGCTGTTGGACGAGGCGCGGGGCGGCGCGGTGGACGTCGACCGCTCGTCCAAGCTCGACTGGGAGTCCCTGCGCCAGCGGGTGACGAGCGTCGGCATGCGCAACTCCAACACCATGGCGATCGCGCCGACGGCGACCATCTCCAACATCTGCGGCGTCGCGCAGTCGATCGAGCCCGCCTACCAGAACCTGTTCGTGAAATCGAACATGTCGGGCGATTTCACGGTCGTGAACGCCTATCTGGTGCGCGATCTGAAGGCGCGCGGCCTCTGGGACGAGGTGATGATCTCGGATCTCAAATATTTCGACGGCAGCCTCGGCAGCATCGACCGCGTGCCGGACGATCTGAAGGCGCTCTACGCCACCGCCTTCGAGATCGATAGCGCCTGGCTGATCGAGGCCGCGGCGCGCCGGCAGAAGTGGATCGACCAGTCGCAGTCCTTGAACCTCTACATCGCCAATCCGAACGGCAGAAAGCTCGATGCGCTCTACAGGCTCGCCTGGAAGCGCGGGCTGAAGACGACCTATTACCTGCGCTCCCGTTCGGCGACGCATGTCGAGAAGTCGACGCTGAAGGGGACGGACGGCAAGCTGAACGCGGTCTCGGCGGTGACGGCCGCGACGGCCCCGATCGCAGTGCCGCAGGCCTGCTCCATCGACGACCCGACCTGCGAGGCCTGTCAGTAGAAGCGCTTCCTTCCTTCTCCCAAGGGGAGAAGGTGGCCGCGAAGCGGCCGGATGAGGGGTTACGGCGCCCGTTCTGAAGCTCCGTACCCCCTCACCCGCCGCCTTCGGCGGCACCCTCTCCCCATGGGAGAGGGGAAGAGGAGGCGCCCGTCCTCGCGAAACCTGCCCCCGCAGTGGCAGGCGGCGGGGACACGGCGGGCCGCCGTCTCGGCGTCATCCTCCGCGAAGGCGGAGGATCCAGTCCTTCCTCCGCAAGGCGGGTCCTCCGC
>JAEZCD010000328.1 GCA_023430145.1 Pseudomonadota bacterium | reverse complement strand
GACCGCGGCCTGTCGGCCGCCGAGCGCTCGGCCTTCCCCGAGATCGCCCGGGCGCGCGGCACGCGCGGCGCGCTCGCCGAGGATCCGGTGGCCGAGGTCGAGCCCTCCGCCGCGCTGCCGGCGGCGGAGGGCGAACCGGCCGCCTGTCCGCCGCGGCCGGAGGAGCTGGCGGCGCTCCTGGATCTCGCCGCCGATCCGGCGCTGATCGTCGACGGGCACGGGACCATAGCCCGCTTCTCCGCCGCCGTGCCTGCCTTCTTCGGACGCTCCGTGGGCGACCTGCGGGGCGCCTCGTTCACGACGCTGCTCGCGCCCCAATCGCACGAGCAGGCCCTCGACCATCTGGCGGCGGTGCGCAGCGGCAGCGGGTCGGCGCCCGCCGAGGGCCGCGAGGTCGTCGCGACGATGCGCGACGGCTCGCCCGTGCCGATGCTGATGCGGATCGGCCGGCTGCCGGAGGGCGATCGCCTGGCAATTGTGCTGCGCGACTTGTCGCCCTGGCGCAAGGCGGAGGAGGAGCTCGTCTCGGCCAAGCAGCGCTCCGACCGCGCGAGCTCCCAGAAATCCGATTTCCTCGCCAAGATCAGTCACGAGATCCGCACGCCGCTCAACGCCATCATCGGCTTTTCCGAAGTGATGAGCGAGGAGCGCTTCGGTCCCGTCGGCAATCCGCGCTACCGCGAATACCTGCGCGACATCCGCTCGTCCGGCGAGCATCTGGTCAGCCTCGTCAACGATCTGCTGGACCTGTCGAAGATCGAGGCCGGCAAGCTCGACCTCAACTTCACGAGCGTCGACCTGAACGGCATCGTGCAGGGCTGTGTGGCGATCATGCAGCCGCAGTCGCATGCGCGCCAGATCGTCATCCGCACCAGCCTGTCGCGGACGCTGCCGCCGGTGATCGCCGACCAGCGCAGCGTGCGCCAAATCGTCCTCAACCTGCTCTCGAACGCGGTGAAGTTCACCGAGGCCGGCGGCCAGGTGATCATCGCCACCGCGCTCACCGACCTCGGCCAGGCGGTGATCCGCGTCCGCGACACGGGCGTCGGCATGTCCGCGCGCGACATCGAGACGGCGCTCGAGCCGTTCCGCCAGCTCGTCACCGCCACCGCCGGCGGCACCGGGCTCGGCCTGCCGCTGACCAAGGCGCTGGTGGAGGCCAACCGGGCCACCTTCGCCATCGAGAGCGAGGTCGGCGAGGGGACGCTCGTCGAGGTGATCTTTCCGCCGACGCGGGTGCTGAGCGAGTAGGGGCGTCTGCGGCGGCTGCTTTCGGCGAGGACCGGCGTCACTCCGCCGCCGGCACTCCCAGCCCGACGATGAATCCGTCCTTCTGCGCGAGCGCGTGGGTGATCGTCCACAGCACGTAGCCGTCCTCGGGCGCACGCACTAGGCCGACCAACTCGCCGTACGTGTTTTGCGCCTCCGCCAGCACCATGCCCTTGCCGACCCTGTCGCCCGGCCGGACGCGGTAGCGGTAGAGCGCGTCGGCGGGCGCCGGGATCCAGAGATAGCGGTCGCAGACAACCGCAGCGCGGCGCTTGCAGGGTGCTTCGTCGATCATGCCGAGGCGCTTGGCGATCCTCAGCACGCCCTCGAAATGGAAGAGGACGTTGGCCTCCTCGATGAGGCCGATGCGGCCGGCCTCCGAGAAGGCCGCGTGCTGGCGGCGCGTCGCGCGGCCCGTGCAGCTGCGGCTCGGGGCGGAGAGGTGCGAGGGATCGAGCCGCACGATGATCTCCGCGTCGAAGCAGTCCGCGAGCGCAAAATTCTCCGCATCGAACGCGGGATCGCCGATGCCCTGCGCGATGGTGAAATGCGAGACGTGCTCGCAGAGATCGCCGCCATGCATGTCGACGAGGCAGTCGGCGTCGGCCGCCCAGTCGTTCAGGAGCGCGTGGGCGATCGCCTCCGAGAAGCTGCCGTCCGGCCGGCCCGGAAAGGAGAAGTTGATGTTCTTGTCGTCGAGCGGGCAGACATATTGCGAGCGGTGCGGCACCGCCGGCAGGTTGACCACCGGCATCAGCGTGACGCTGCCGCGGAGCCGCGCCGGGTCGAACTCCCGCTGCAGCCGCAGCCCGGCCTCGAGGCTCGAGGTCTCGTTGACGTGCACGCCGCTCATCACCGCCAGCCGCGGTCCGGGCGCTGCGCCGACGATCTCCACCACCGGCCACGACCAGCCGGCCAGGGCCGGATAGGGAAAAGTCACTTCGCTTCGATATACTCCGGGGGTCGGCATGCGCGCTCCGCGTTTATTGACTTCCGGCGTCCGGTAATCTCACATTGTCGGAATTCACCCCGCATCCCTACTCGGAGATGGAGCTGCGCCGATGCGAAACTTTGGTATCACCAGGCGTCATTTCGTCGCCTCCGGCCTCGCGCTCTCCGGTGCCGCGCTCTTGCCTCGCTTCTCGCTCGCCGCCGGCACCCTCGACCGCATCAAGAGCACCGGCACCGTGTCGGTCGGCATCGCCAACGAGAAGCCGTACGGCTTCGTCGAGACCGACGGCAAGCTCGTCGGCGCCGTTCCGGACGTCATCGCCGCGGCGCTCGCCCCGCACGGCCTGAAGAACATGAAGGCCGAGATCGTCGAGTTCAACGCGCTCATCCCCGGCCTCAACGCCAACCGCTTCGACATCATCGGCGCCGGCATGTACATCCGGCCGAACCGCTGCGAGGCGATCGCCTTCACCAATCCGGTGACGCGCGCAGGCTACGGCTTCGCCGCGCTGAAGGGCAACCCGAAGGGCGTGCACAGCATATCGGAGGTGGCCAAGAAGGACGGCGTGATCGTCGGCACGCAGAACGGCTCGGCGCAGGTCGAGGGCCTCGCCAAGGCGGGCGTGCCGAAGGATCGCGTGGTCCTGTTCTCGAACGCCACCGAGGCGCTCGCCGGCCTGAAGGCGAGGCGCGTCGACGTGATCTACTTCCCGGGCCTCGAGCTCGGCGATCTCCTGAAGACCGTCAACGATCCGGCCTTCGAGCGTGTCGAGCCCTTCGTGCAGGAGAAGAACGCCAAGGGCGAGCCGGACTACGGCTATTCGGCGCTCGGCCTGCGCAAGGCCGACACCGACCTCAAGGCCGCGCTCGACGCCGAGATCACGAAAATGCTCGCTTCCGGCAAGCTCGCTGAGATCATCGGCAAGTACGGCTACAGCAAGGACGAGCTGCCGTTGCCGACAGATACTGCGGAGGTGCTCTGCAAGGCCTGACGGTTCAAGCTGCCGGTGGGGCCGCCGCCGCTCGATCTTCTGCCGCATCTCCTAAAGGGAGCTGCGGTCACCCTGGAGATCACCATCGCGACGGCGGTGCTCGCCTTCGCGCTGTCCTTCGTCGTCGCCGCGGCGCGGGCGTCGGCCATCAAGCCGATCCGCTGGTTCGCCGCCGCCTATGTCGAGGTGCTGCGCGGCACCTCGGCGATCGTCCAGCTTTTCTACCTGTTCTTCATCCTGCCGGCCTTCGGCGTCTCGCTGCCGGCCATGGCGACGGCGATCGTCGGCCTCACCCTCAACATGTCGGCCTACGGCTCGGAGATCGTGCGCGCCGGCGTCGCCTCGGTCGGCGAGGGCCAGCGCGAGGCGGCCAAAGCGCTCGGTCTGTCGCCGTTCCAGGCCTATCGGCTGGTGGTGATCCCGCAGGCGCTGGCGGTGATGCTGCCGTCCTTCGGCAATCTGTTGATCGAGCTGATCAAGGCGACCTCGCTCGTCTCGCTGATCACGCTGACCGAGCTCACCTTCTCGGGCCGGCAGATGGTCGTCTCGACAGGCCGCTCGCTGGAGGTCTGGGGCCTCGTCCTCTTCATCTACTTCGCGCTCTCCTATCCGCTGACCTTTCTGGTGCGGCTGGCGGAGAAGCGCGCGACGCGGTTCCGGTAGCGGCCATGTTCGACCTCTCCTTCGCCTGGCGCATCCTCCCGGAACTGCTCGAGGGCCTCGTCGTCACCGTGCAGGCGACGTTCGGCGGCTTCGTCGTCGCGCTCATCGCCGGCGGCGTGGTCGAGGCGTGCCGGCGGTCGGAGTGGCGGGTGCTGCGTGCCTTCGGGCACGGCTATGTCGCGTTCCTGCGCTGCACGCCGCTGCTGGTGCAGCTCTACTTCGTCTTCTACGTGCTGCCGGCCTACGGCATCCGCTTCGGCGCGCTGACGACCGGCATCCTCGTGCTCGGCCTGCATATCGGCGCCTATGTCGCGGAAGCCTATCGCGGCGCCATCGACGCCATTGCGGAGGGGCAGTGGGATGCGGCCCGGGCGCTCGGTCTGTCGCGCTTCCGCATCTGGGTGTCGATCATCATCCCGCAGGCGCTGCCGCTGCTGCTGCCGCCGCTCGGCAATTTCCTCGTCGGCCTCTTCAAGGAGACGCCGCTGCTCGCCGCCATCACCGTGGTCGACCTGTTCGGCGCCGCCAACAATGTCGCCGGCAGCACTTTCAAGTACAACGAGCCCTACACGCTGGCGGCGATCATCCTGCTCGTCGTCAGCATCGCCGCCGCGCAAGGCGTTCGCGTGCTGGAGCGGCGCTACGCGAAAGTCCGCCGATGAGCATCCCCTTCACCAAGATGAGCGGCTGCGGCAACGACTTCGTCATCGTCGACGAGGCGGTCCTGCCCGCCGGCGTGCAACTCGAGAAGCTCGGCGCGGCGATCTGCGCGCTCGGCACCGGCATCGGCGCCGACGGGCTCGTCGTCGTGCGGCCGGCGGTGGAGGGCGGGGCGAGCTATAGCGTCGACGTCATCAACCGCTCCGGCGCCCCGGCCGAGCTGTGCGGCAACGCCTCGCGCTGCGTCGCGCGCTATGCGCTGGACCGCGGTATCGCCGGGACGCGGCATGCGTTCCGGACGGTGGCCGGGCTCGTCGAGGCCGAGGTCCTCGGCGATAGCGTCACGGTCGGGCTGCCCGACCCGACGCCGATCGTGCTCGACATGCCGGTCGCGCTCGAGGGCGAGACCTTTTCGGTCGATTTCCTCGAGGTCGGGGTGCCGCATGCGGTGTTGTGGTGGGACGGCGACGTCGAGGCGGCGCCGGTTCCGACGCTCGGAAGGCGGCTGCGGCATGCGCATGCCTTCCCCAAGGGCGCCAACGCGAACTTCGTCGCCGTGACGGGCGATCTGTTGCGGGTGCGAACCTTCGAGCGCGGTGTGGAGGCGGAGACTCTTGCCTGCGGCACCGGCTCCAGCGCCTCGGCGATCGCCGCCGTCCGCCGCGGGCTGCTGGCGCGCCCGGTGCGGGTGAAGACCTCGCAGGGCGGGCTGCTGACGGTCGATTTCGAGCTGTCGGGCGACCAGGCGAGCCGCGTGCGGCTGTCGGGGCCTGCCGACTATGTCTTCGAGGGCCGGCTGCACGCGGAGTTTCTGGCTGGCATTGAGTGAGGCGTCTTCCGCCGCGCCGCATTCTCCGTCATTGCGAGGAGCGCAGCGACGAAGCAATCCAGGCTTTGCGGCGCTGCAAGAGAAGCTGGATTGCTTCAGCTATGCCAGGACGAGGCTCTACCGGAGAAAGGCACTTGTTCGCCTCGCGAAGAATCCTCTCCCTCATTGCCGGGCTTGTCCCGGCAATCCAGTCTTCTCTTCGGCCCTAAAG
>JAEZCD010000287.1 GCA_023430145.1 Pseudomonadota bacterium | reverse complement strand
GGCGCGGGGCGAGCGGCGACGTCGGCCGCCGCGGTGGCGGCCCGCTGCTCGGCCTCGATGCGGCGCACGCACTCTTCAAGCGCCAGCCGCTCGCGGGTGATCTCGGCCTCGGACAGCGGCGGGCTGTAGCCGCGCAGTTGCGCGACAAGCGCAGCCCTGGCGCGGTCGTAGACGGCGCGCCGGCTGTCACCCGTGTTGGTGTCAAGGCCCGCGATGGCGCGGGTCAAAACGGGATAATAATCGGCCATGGCCTCGACATACGACAGGCGAGTTGCGCCGTCGAGAAGAAACGAATCCGTGAAAACTCAACCCTGGAAGGGGTCTTGCACGAGGATCGTATCCTCCCGGTGCGGGCTCGTGGAGAGGAGAGCGACCGGGCAGCCGATCAGTTCCTCGATCCGCCGCACATACTTGATGGCCTGCGCGGGCAGCGCTGCCCAGGATCGGGCATTGGCGCAGCTGCCCTCCCAGCCCTCGATCTCCTCGTAGACCGGCTCCACCGCCGCCTGGCCCGCCTGGCTCGCCGGGAAGCTGTCGACGTACTCGCCGTCGAGCCGGTAGCGCACGCAGACCTTCACGGTCGGCAGCCCGTCGAGAATGTCGAGCTTGGTCAGGGCGATGCCGTCGATGCCGCTGGTCCGCACCGCCTGCCGGACGGCGACGGCGTCGAACCAGCCGCAGCGCCGCGGCCGGCCGGTGACGGTGCCGAACTCGCGCCCGCGCTCGCCGATCGTGCGGCCGGTCTCGTCGAACAGCTCGGTCGGGAACGGCCCCTCGCCGACGCGCGTGGCGTATGCCTTGGCGATGCCGAGCACGTAGCCGATGGCGCCCGGGCCGAGGCCGGAGCCGGTCGCCGCCTGGCCGGCGACCGTGTTCGAGGAGGTCACGAACGGATAGGTGCCGTGGTCGACGTCGAGCATGGCGCCCTGAGCGCCCTCGAACAGGATCCGAGCCCCCTCACGCCGCTTGGCGTCGAGCAGCTCGAAGGCGGTCGCCCGGAAGGGCAGCACCTTCGGTGCGACGGAGGACAGCTCGGCATAGAGGCTCTCGCAGTCGACCTCGGGCATGCCGAGGCCGCGCCTGAGCGCGTTGTGGTGCGCGAGCAGGCGGTCGATCTTCGGCCGCAGCTGCTCGAGGTCGGCGAGATCCATCAGCCGAATCGCCCGCCGGCCGACCTTGTCCTCGTAGGCCGGGCCGATGCCGCGCCGCGTCGTGCCGATGCGGGTCCCCTCGTTGGAGCTTTCGCGGAAGCCGTCGAGATCGCGGTGCAGCGACAGAATCAGCGCCGCATTGTCGGCAACGCGCAGCGTCTCCGGCGTCACCGCGACGCCCTGTTCGACGATGCGGTCGATCTCGGCCGCGAGCGCGTGCGGGTCGACGACGACGCCGTTGCCGATCACCGACAGCTTGCCGCGCACGACGCCCGACGGTAGCAGGCTCAGCTTGTAGGTGACGCCGTCGATGACGAGCGTGTGGCCGGCATTGTGGCCGCCCTGGAAGCGCACGACGACGTCGGCCTTCTCGGACAGCCAGTCGACGATCTTGCCCTTGCCCTCGTCGCCCCACTGGGCGCCGACGACCACGACATTGGCCATGCTTCTCTCACTCCGGGGCGAACGCGAAACGACCCCGGTGCGGGCCGGGGTCGGTCCGGCCCCTTATAGGCCGCTCGCCCCGGGTGGCAAGGTGGGGTTCGGAGCTCCCACCGCTCCGCTCGTCTCTTCCGCGAAAGCCTTACCGCTCGTCGTCCTCTGCGAAGGTCCCTCCGCTCGTCATCCTCCGCGAAGGTCCCTCCGCTCGTCATCCTCCGCGAAGGCGGAGGATCTAGACTTTGGGACCTCGCCGGCGACCGCGCATCAAAGGCTGGGTCCTCCGCCTTCGCGGAGGACGACGAGCGGAGAAGCTCCGGCCGCCCCCGGCCGCGGGGACGTCCGGCGCGCCGAGGCTAAACCTGCGCCGGCGCGTCCACCCGCTGCTGGCCGACCGGGCGCCAGACCGGCCCCTTGCCGGTCATCTTGCGCAAGCCCGTCTGCACCTTCTGGTAGAGCTCGAGCTCGTGGCCGCGGATGCCGGGCAGGTTCATGAAGTCGAGCCCGTTCCAAGGCAGGAACGGGTTGCGCCGCATATAGGCGTGGATGCCGATGCGCACCGTCTTCTTGTCGCTCGGCGAGCGGGCGTGGAAGCCGAAGGTGTCGGCGACGACCAGCGTGTTGGCCGGTACCGCGACGCGGATCGGCGGCGGATAGCCGAGCTTTTGGATTTCGTCCGGGGTGATGCGGAACGAGCCCACCGCATGGTGGCGGTTGGCGTGATGGGCCGCCCCCAGACTCTGCTCGTACTCCCATTCGAGGCGCGCGGGGGTCGCGATGTGCGAACCGGGCACGTATTGGAACGGCCCCTCGTCCTCCTTGACCTCGTGCAGGAAGTACCAGGCCTTGGTGGTGGAGTGGAACGTGTCCGCGTGGAACGCGGTCTGCGGATCGGCGCCGGCGCGGACCGGGTCGGAGATGATCGTCTGGATGTAGAAGATCGGCCGGCCGCCGCGGCCGGCGGCATAGCGGATGGCGCCGACCACGGTGGGGTTGGCGACGAAGGCGGCGAGCTCGGGATGGGTGGCGAGCGTCTCGCTGCCGAGCGGGATGCGGCGCTCCACCGCCTGCCCCTGCCCCTGGCGCTGCTCCTGCGCCTCGAAGCTGCCGCCGAAGATCTCGCTCTTCAGCCGCTCGAACGCGTCGGGCGGCAAAAGGTCCTTCTTGATGAGGATGCCGTCGCGCTCGAAGCTCGCCACATCGGCGGGATCGAGCTCGCGGGCGAGGCGCTGGCGGCGGCTCTTCGCCATCTGCGCGGCGAGCTTGATGCGGCCGACATGCAGGCCGCGGCGGTTCAGCGCCTCGCTGCCGAGGATGCGGTTGTCGGCGAAGTTCTTGTCCGACCCGGCGATGCCGGCGATCCAGAGCGGCGCCTTGAGGATGTCCAGCGGCTTGAAGCCGCGGCCGGGCGATTTCGGAGCGGCCTGTTCCATGGGCGAGTTGCTCCCTCCTGCGACAAGGGGCGATGCCTCGCTCCGTGTCGAAATGTGTCTCCGCATCAGGCGACGTGTCTAGCAGCGGCGCCATGCCGCGTCACCCTCCGGGCGGCCGCCCGGTTGCATCGCGCGGCACGATGGCCCAGCTTGCCCGTCCAACTCCTCTGCGAGGCGCGCGCATGGCTGCGAGGATCGTGCCGGTGCTGGCGGCGAGCGTCGCCGTCTTCCATGACCGATGGGTGCTGCTCGGCAGGCGGGCGGGAGGCGCCGCGCGCGGCCTGTGGTCGCTGCCGGGCGGCAGGGTCGAGCCCGGCGAGGCGCTCGAGGCGGCGGCGCTGCGCGAGCTCGCCGAGGAGACCGGGGTCGAGGCCGAGATTCTCGGGCTCGCTGACCTCCTCGAGTTCATCGACCGCGACGAGGCGGGGACGCTGCGCGCGCATTTCGTCATCGCCGCCTTCGCCGCGCGCTGGCGCGCCGGGGAGCCGCGGGCCGGCGCCGAGCTCGACGAGATCGGGTGGGTGGAGGCCGATTCGCTCGCCGGGCTCGCGGTGACCCCGGGCCTCGCCGGCGTCCTCGCCAAGGCCGCGGCGCTCGCGGAGCGCGCCTGAGGCCGCTTGCGCGGTGCATCGCGCCTCGCCAAGGTGCGCGCCATGCGCCGCCCCGCCCTCCTCCTCGCCATGATCGCCGCCGCCACCCTCGTGGCCCCGGCCCTGGCGCAGACGACCGGGGCTGCGCCGAACGCGCCGCCCGCGAGCTCGGTGCCGGGAAACATCCAGGGGGCGGCGCCCTACGAGGGGCAGCTGCTCCGCCTCGCCGAGGTACTCGGCGCGCTGCACCATCTGCGGGCGATCTGCGGCGGCAATGACGGCACGCTGTGGCGCGACCGCATGCAGGCGCTGGTGCAGTCGGACGCGCCGACCGGCGAGCGCCGCGACCGGCTCGCGGGCGCCTTCAACGCGAGCTACCAGACCTATGCGCGGTCCTATGCCAACTGCACGCCGGCCGCCGAGCAGGTGATCCGCAAATTCCTCGCCGAGGGCGCCCGCATCTCGCGCGAGGTGGCGACCCGCTACAGCAATTGACCGTCTGCGACCGAGTGGAGGCGCTCGGGCAACACCTGAGGCGCCTCGGCAACGGCTCGAATTGATTCTGTTCCATTAACCTTCTCGACAGGATTTCCAGGCGGCCAACCTCTAGAAATGCTATTTGAATCAGCGAGGGGCAGGTCCTGACGACCTGCGATTCGGGGAAGCCGTGTCGACATCGGAAGCGTCCGCACCCACCGGCCAGGTCGACGACCAGCGGCAGGCTGCGCTCGCCTATCTCACCGAGGCGTGGGAGGAGGCGGTGATGGACGGCATCGAGTCCGACTGCGTCGCCCATGCGGCGCTGTTCGCGGCCTTCAAGGAGCTCGTCGCCACCTATGGCGAGGAGGCGGCCGCCCTGTTCGCCGAGAAGCTGCCGGAGCGCATCCGGCGAGGCGATTTCACGGTCCGCCGCATCCGCCACTGATCGTACGCGGCAGTGCTTCGCTCGGGAGAGACCGAGGCTCGCGGAAGGCACGCGACCTTCGCACCTGCTCATCTCGCGACTTATCCCTCCCTCATTGCCGGGCTTGTCCCGGCAATCCAGTCTCCTCTTCGGC
>JAEZCD010000284.1 GCA_023430145.1 Pseudomonadota bacterium | reverse complement strand
CCTTCGCGGAGGACGACGAGGAGCGGGCGGCGGAGGGTGTCGTCCCCGGCGCGCCGCAGGCGCGGGAAGGGGACCCAGGCCTTTTTCTGGCCAACGAGCCAACGAGCGGGTGCTCTCGAAAGCCTGGGTCCCCTTCCCGAGCCGCTTTGCGGCTCGCCGGGGACGACACCCGAACGCGCTACCCCCGCGGCCCGTATCCCACCGCGATCCGCTTCTCGTCGGCGTCGAGGAAGTCGGCTGCCGAAACGCGGCGCCAGAGCGCCTCGCGGTCGGCCGACAGCGCCTCGATGCGGTCGAGATCGGGCTCGAGCCGCAGGCCGTCGCCGAAGGCCGGGCCGAGCCAGGCGGCGAGGGCAGCGGACAGCTTCTGCACCAGCGGCAGCACTGCCTGCCGGTGCAGCGCCCGGTTCGCCTCCTGGTAGTTCGAATAGGTGTTGTCGCCCGGAATGCCGAGCAGCATCGGCGGCACGCCGAAGGCGAGGGCGATCTCGCGCGCGGCGCCGTGTTTCGCCTCGAGGAAGTCCATGTCCTTCGGCGCCAGCGCCATCGGCTTCCAGTCGAGCCCGCCGTCGAGCAGCAGCGGCCGGCCGGCATTGGCGGGGCCGCTCATCTGCGTGTCGAGCTCCTCCTTCAGCCGCTCGTACTGGTCCTGGGCGAGGTTGGCGCCGTCGGGACCTGCATAGACGAGCGCGCCGGAGGGGCGGGCGGCATTGTCGAGCAGCGCCTTGTTCCAGGCCGAGGCGGCATTGTGCAGGTCGATCGCGGTGGCGGCCGCCTCGAGCGGGGCGAGCCCGTAATGATCGTCGAGCGGGTTCGGCAGGAGGAGGTGCAGGATCGGCGGCACCCGCTCGCCGGCCGCCGGGAAGCGCACGCTCTCGGCACCGACCGTGTAGTCGAACGCCTCCGGCCAGCCGTCGGCGCCGGCGACGATGCGCATGCGCTCCGGCCGTAGCGGCCACAGCTCGCGCGGGAGCCCGTCGACCAGCGCCGCCTCGACATAGGCATTGCCGGCGAGCAGCAGGTCCGAGGTCAGCGCGCGGAACAGGTCGGCGCCGGTCTGGCGCGGGTTCGGCCGGGCGAGGAGGCCGAGCAGCGGATGGGCGTCGCGCTCGTCCTCGCCCTCGAACAGCAGCAGCGGCACGGCGGCGACCTGGTCGGCGAGCAGCCGCACGGCGCGGTGCACGACCGGGTTGCGCTGGAAGCCGGCCCGGATCAGCGCCACCGGATCGCGCGGCGTCCACACCGGCTGGCCGACGCTGTGCATGGCGACGAGCGCCCGGGCACGCGAGCGCTTCTCTTCGCGCGGGCCGAGGAGTTTTTGGAGGAAGGATGTCAAGGCGCGCTCCCGGAAAGGACAGTGCTCGATGCCGATCGATTTCGGACGGCGTGAACATCTCTGGTCGTCATCGCGAAGGCCTCTCCGTCCTTGCGAGGAGCGCAGCGACGAAGCGATCCAGCTTTGCTGCGCTGAAAAAAAGCTGGATTGCTTCGCTTCGCTCGCAATGACGGAGGATTGTCGTCCGGGTGCGAGGTTTTACTGGAACTCTTCCTTCCCTCTCCCATGGGGAGAGGGCGTCGCCGAAGGCGCCGGGTGAGGGGTTACGGCGCCTGTTCTGAAGCTCCGTAGCCCCTCATCCGGCCGCTTCGCGGCCACCTTCTCCCCCAGGGAGAAGGAAGAGCCTCCCGCTGGGAGAAGGAAGAACCGAAGCTAAATCCCCCTGATCCGCGGCTCGCCGGCCTTCGGCGCCAGGAGCAGGTGCGTCACCGCCCACACCAGCGCGTCGAGCCGGTCGGGCGAGCGGCCATCGGCGAGGCCGTCGAGCCGGAAGGCGCACATCTCGTCCTCGAGCTGCGGGAAGGCGCCGACATGCTTCACGCGGCCCTGCGCATAGAGGGCGGCGACCGGCTCGGCGCGCAGCCATTTGCCGCGCGTCGCCCGCACCGCCACGACCGGCACGCCGGGATCGACCTCGCGAATGACGCTCCGCACCATCTCGCCGCCCTGGTTGACCTCGGCGACGAGCGCATCCGCCTCGAGCCGCCGCGCCAGCGCCACCGCCTTGGCGGCCCAGATCTCCGGCCGCGGCCCCGGCACCGTCTCGTCGGCCAGCACATAGCAAAAACCGTCGGCGCCGAGGCCGGCGGCGACGATGCCGCAGGCATCCGAGCGTTTTGCGCCGCCGGCCGGCGGGTCGACCGCCACCACCACCCGCGCAATCTCGGGCGCCTCGCGCACCCGCGCCGCCTCGACCGCGGCGCGGCTCCAGAGCGCGTCCGGAATATCCTCCAACAGCTCGCCGTCGAGCTCCTGGCGGCCGAGCCGGGTGCCGCCATAGAGCTGCATCACGCGGCCCAAGAAGCCTGGCGCGAGGTTGGCGGCATTGGCGCGCGTCGCCGCGCGGCTGATCGCCGTCGCCGGGTCTTCGAGGAGCCGCTTCAGAAGCGGGATCGGCCGCGGCGTGGTCGTTACCAGCGCCCGCGGCAGCGTGCCGAGGCGAAGTCCGAGCTGCAGCATGGCAAAAGTCTCCTCAGCGTGCCGCCATTTGCCGAGCTCGTCGGCCCAGGCGGCGGCGAATTGGGGGCCGCGCAGCGCCTCCGGGTCCTCGGCTGAAAAGCCCTGCGCGACGGCGCCGTTCGGCCAGACGAGGCGGCGCCGCGTCGGCTCGAAGCTCGGGCGCTCGCCGTGCGGGTGCACCGAGAGCAGCCCCGACACGCCGTCGATCATCACCTCGCGCAAGTCGGCGTAGGTTTCGGCGACGAGCGCGATGCGGCCGACCGGCTTCTCGGCGAACGGCGGCTTTCCGAGCGCGAGGCCCCGCACCCATTCGGCGCCGGCGCGCGTCTTGCCGGCGCCGCGGCCGCCGAGCACCAGCCAGACCGGCCAGTCGCCCGGTGGCGGCAGCTGGTCGGGCCGCGCCCAGACGGGCCAGTCGTGCAACAGTTGCTCGAGCTCGGCCCGCGTCAGCGAGGCGAGGAAGGCGTCACCCGTGCCCCTCGCGGAGGCGATCAAGGCGCTCCGCAAGCGCCCGGCGTAGCTCGTCGGCATCGCGCGGCACATCCTCGGCTTCGACGGGGTCGGCTTCGGCTTCGAGCGCCCGCAGCTCGCGCAGGGTGCGGACCAGGCTCGCGAGCGTCCGCGCCGCGCGCTCGATGCCGGCGCCGCCTGCATTCCGGGCGAGCTGCTTCTCGACGCCGGCGATCTCGCGCTCCACGGACGTGCGGAGTTTTTCGACGAGGCCGAGCCGGTCGGCGGCGGTCGGCAGCTCCGGCCGCGAGGCGCGCCGCTCGGCGGCCCGTCGGCGGCTCGCCGCGATGCCGGCCATGATGAATTTTCGACGCCGCTCCTCGGGGGTCAGCGGCGGCCGCGGCCGCCAGCCGCTCCGCTCCGCCAAGAGACGGAGCTGCTTGTGGCCGATGCCGAGCCGGTCGGCGATCGAGCGGAGGCTCTCGTCCGTATCCTCGTAGGCGCGGCGCGCCTCCGTCATGGGATCGGGCTCGGCCACGGGGTGCTCCGGAAAACGAAAGGGCGGCCCGAGAGAATCGGACCGCCCTAGTCGGCGTGGGACGGCTGGAGGGGCCGTCGAACTCTTGTCGTCGCTCGCATTCCCTGCACCCCGCGGCCACCGCCGCCGGACGCATTTATCGAGCATGCACAAAACCTACCGGATCCGCGCACCGGTGTCAAGGACTATTTTCACAACTACGGACAAAGCAAAGGCCACTGCTATTGATTCCGCGCGTGGTAGGCCGGCTAAGCCGAGGGCGGAGAAGGCGGGGGCTTCGCCTTGCCCTTGGCTGCCTTCGGACGCCATGTGTCGAGCGGGTGCGGAAAGGCTTGCTCTGCCCCTGGAGAGTGGCCTGGAGTTAGCTTACGTGGCTTCTGAGGTTTACTCGGCAATGGAGGACGCACGACTCCGGTGTGCCGGAGATGACCGTAAGCGTGCGGAAACCAAATGTGCTCCTCAAGCGCTTTGCAATAGTGATAAGTTGCCCCAACTTCTTCAGAGACATCCCTTAGTATTTCTATCGCACCTTCAAACGTATTAAATCGACCAGTGCGTGTGCCCTTTATGAGCATGGTCTCACCATCATCGTCTTCAACGATTGCGCTGTGGATTACAATGTTTCGATTCTCTCTACATATATTGTAGCATTCAACTAAATGATTTAGATGATCTAGGATTTCTTCCTCACCCTCTAGTTCGCCAGCCAGCGCAAGTAAGAGGTCTGACTTAGAGACATTTCCAAGGATTCCGGTGATTGCGCGTCCGATGCGGGCTTCAGCGTCGGTGTAGGCCCAAATGATCCTCTCTAGATGGATTTCTGTGCGGCTCCATAGCAGGGTGATTTGACCGACAACGTGGATAGCGTCCTGCAGGCGTGTTGTCATGGCGGACGACGATCGCAAGTTTGAGGAAACGTTCCAGCGGCTTCTGCGCACCCCGCCGAAGCCGCACGGCGGCGAGAAGAAGCCCGGTCACAAGGACCGGACTCCCGAGGTCACGCAGCCTTCGCGAAGCAGTAGGCGAAGGCATCCGGATCGACCAGAAGCCGTGTCCATGCGGCTCCCTCGGCCTCTACAACCAGAAGCAGGTCTTCCGGACGCAGTATCGATGCGACGTACTCTCGAAGCGACTCCGCCGTCGCCGGACCTGCTACGTACCATACCGTCTCTAAGAGACGGTCGGTCACGAAAGCTGCCCCCAGCGAATTGAGATGGGCGTCCATCTCGGCATGAGTGGGGTGCGGTCCATTCAGATCGTAAGTGACGATAAAGTTGGCCATGCTGGCCTCCTATTGCTGAGACCGAGCTTGACCTTCGGCGATTCGCGGATTCATATCCGGAAGTTCGCGCCTGCCCCGCCGCCCGGTCAGTGGGTCGCGGGAAATTCGGGGGCCGCCAGTGCCAACAAACGGCCCCCGAATCGCTGAGGCGAGATTCTCTAAGCGCTTCAACCCAGAGTCAATCCGGCGTTGCCGGTTTGTTCACGCGACGGCGCCAGCGGGGAAGGCGCTCGCCTTCTGCCGTAGCTGGCGCTGATCCGGGCTACGCGGCGGCGGCCCCGCCTACTCCGCGCCGACGGCCTCGAGCTTGGCGACGCCCTGGCGGACCGCCTTCTGCACCTTCTCGAAGGCGCGCACCTCGATCTGGCGGACGCGCTCGCGCGACACGCCGAACTCCTCCGACAGCTGCTCGAGCGTCAGCGGGTCGTCCGAGAGGCGGCGCGCCTCGAAGATGCGGCGCTCGCGCTCGTTGAGGACGCCGAGGGCGTCGGCGAGCGCTGCACGCCGGTTCTGCAGCTCCTCGCTCTCGGCGAGGCGCGATTCGGCGCTCGAGCTCTCGTCGACCAGCCAGTCCTGCCACTCGCCGCCGTCGCCTTCCTCGCGCAGCGGCGCGTTCAGCGAAGCGTCGCCGGAGAGGCGGCGGTTCATGCTGATCACGTCCTCCTCGGTGACGCCGAGGCGGGTGGCGATGGTCTTCACCTGGTCGGGCCTGAGGTCGCCGTCCTCGAGCGCCGAGATCTGGCTTTTCGCCTTGCGCAGGTTGAAGAACAGCTTCTTCTGGTTGGCCGTGGTGCCCATCTTCACGAGCGACCAGGAGCGCAGGATGTATTCCTGGATCGCGGCCCTGATCCACCACATGGCATAGGTGGCGAGCCTAAACCCCTTGTCGGGGTCGAATCGCTTGACCGCCTGCATGAGGCCGACATTGCCTTCCGAGATCACCTCGCCGATGGGCAGACCGTAGCCGCGATAGCCCATGGCGATCTTGGCCACGAGACGCAGGTGGCTCGTCACGAGCTGATGCGCGGCGTCGCGATCCTCGTGCTCGCGCCAGCTCTTGGCCAGCATGTATTCCTGCTGCGGCTCCAGCATCGGGAACTTGCGGATCTCCTCGAGGTAGCGAGAGAGACCACCGTCCTGGACGAGCAGCGGCAAAGACGACGAAGCCATTTTCCCTCCGAAGCGACCCCCGGGATCGGCGGGCCGCGCGGCCGCGACGAAACCGCCGGCCGCTCACATCTATCATTACGCAAATTACTGTGGCGAAGATGGGAGATGACCCGGTTCGGGTCCGTCACGGTTGCGTGACGCGCGGCTGAGCGCGTGGATTTTCCCTCCGGAAGGCCAACGAGACCTTTCCGTATCCCCGTCGAACATCCCCAAATAGGGTGCCGGCCCGCCAGGTTCAAGTGGGTCGGTCATTGCGAGTCGGGCACCGGCCTTCGACGGACCCGGGCGGATGAAACGACGTCTCGACCGTCGAGCTGGGGACACTTTCCTTCTCCCGAGGGGAGAAGGTGGCCGCGAAGCGGCCGGATGAGGGCGTACAGAGCCCGTTCTGATGCTCCGTACCCCCTCACCCGCCCGCTTCGCGGGCACCCTCTCCCCATGGGAGAGGGAAGAGTCCCGCGATGACGAAGGCCTCACCGCGACGCCGTCACCGTCGCGCGATCTTGCTCGAGCCGCTCCGCCTCGAGCACATAGCGCAGGGGCCCGCGCTCGCGGGCGTCGAGCGGCCAGCAGGTGACGAGCGCGAGCCGCTCCCCGGGGGCCAGCGGATCGAGGCCGGAGGCGTCGAAGCGGACGATTCGCGCACCCGTCACCCGGTAGGACAGCCGCTCGCCCCGCGTCGTCGTGACGCGCACGATATCGCCCGGCACGAGCGCGCCGAGGAAGCGGAAATGCGTGTCGCGATGCGCGGCGACGATCGCCGTGCCCGGCCGCCCGAGCGGGCGGCTCGTGTCGAGGTGCCCGGGGCCGAAGGCGAGCGCCTCGCCGCTGGTGCCGGACAGCACGATGGCGGAGGCGCCGAGCCGGTCGACCTCGATTCGCGCCACCGGGAAGGTGTCGGCCCAGGGCCAGGCGCGGACGATCTCGCCGGAGGCGAGGCTCGCGGCGAAGGCGCGGTCGAGCAGGATCTGCGCGAGCCCCGCCTTCGCCTTGATGGCAAAACCCCAGCCGAGGAGGATCACACCGGCGACGGCGGCGAGCGCCGCCGCCAGAAGGCCGAGCCGGAGCCCGATTCCGAGTCGGGCCCCGGCCTGCGGATGCGGGCTCATCCGCGCCGCCCGTCGAAGCCGTGGTCGCGCACACGCCCCTGGCCGAGCAGGAGCAGCAGCGCGAGCAGGCCGGAGACGAGCAGCGCCAGCATGCCGCCGATGATCAGCCGGTCGGCCGGGGTCGCGGTGTCGGGCAGGGCGACGCCGGAAGAGGCTGCCGCGATCTGCGCCACGTTGCGGCTCGCCGACGGGGCTGCGGGAGGCGGCGGCGCGGCGGCCGCCATCAGCGCGATCTGCCGCGTCAGCTGCGCACGCTGCATCGGCGCCGGACGCGCCTTCGCGGCCTCGCCGAACACCTTGTCGAACTCCCAGCCCGCGGGCAGGTTCGTCGGCACCTCACCCTTGACGAGCTTCTGGTCGGCCGGCCGCGAGGGCGTCACGTCGACGGCGACGAGGCTGGTGCGACGGCTGACGAGGCCATGCTCGAGCGCCACCTTAGCGACGGCGGCGTCGATGATCTTGCCCTCGCCGATGCGGTCGAGGTGGCCCGACAGCTCGATGGAGTCGATCTTCCGCCGCGCCCAGAGCTTGGCCGTGCCGTTGCCGGCCACGGCGGCCGCGATCGGCAGCCGGATCTGCCACGGCTTGCCGGCCGTCTCGCCGTCGATGGTCAGCGTGCCGACAGATTGCGCGAGGCGGGCGGTGAGCACCAGCGGCTCGCCGACATAGAGGTCGGGCAGGGGATCGGGCGTCACGTCCGAGGGGCCGGCGCCATCCCAGCGCACCGAAAGGCCGGTCGCGGCGGGCCGCTCGAGCTTGGCATAGAGCGCCTCCATGCGCTCCTTCACCTGCGCTTCCGAGCCGATGTGCGTGAACGTGCCGCGGCCGATCTCGGCCGCGCGCTGCATGAGGAAGCTGTTCGGCGCCGAGCCGATGCCGATCATGAAGACACGGCTGCGGCCGCGGTTGCGGGCCAGCGTGTCGAACATCTGCTGCTCGTTGCCGATGGCGCCGTCGGTGAGGAAGACCACCTGGCGCACCGTGTCCTTGTCGTCCGGGCGCGGGTCCTGCAGCGCCACCGCCAGCGCCGGCACCATCTCGGTGCCGCCGTCGGGCTCGGTGCCCTCGACCCAGCCCTTGGCGCGGCCGACGTTCTCCGGCGTCGCCGGCACCGTGTCGGCGAACAGGCTGTCATGGGTGTGGTCGAAGCGGATGACGTTGAAGCGGTCGCTCGGCTGCAGCCGGTCGAGCGCGGAGATCAGCGCCGCCTTGGCCTGTGGCATCGAGGTGCCCGCCATGGAGCCGGAATGGTCGAAGACGAACACCACCTCGCGCTTGCGCGGGGTCGTCAGCGCCTCGGCCGCCGGCGGGGTGACGAAGGCGAGCAGATAGGTCTCTCCGGCAACCTCCTCGCGGAACAGGCCGGCGGTGGGCGTGGAGGCCGGCTCGGCGGTCCAGACGAGCTCGAAGTCGCGGTCGGCCGGGATCGCGTCCTCCTTGATCTTGACGAGCGCCGTCTCCTTGTCGGGGCGGTCGACAATGATCTCGTGGAAGGAGCTCTTCACCTCGGCGAGCGGGAAGCCGGCGCGGATGTTCACCGCAAGCGTCACCGGATTGACGCGGGCATTTTCACGCGGATCCAGCACCGGAGGGGAGATGCGGTCGCGGTCCGGCGCCGGATCGCCGACTTTTCCCCAGCCGCCGCCCTGCTGGAAGTCGACCGTCTGCACGCTCGGCGCCGGCTTGTAGCGCGGCGCGACGACGAGCGGCATGCGCAGCTTGAAGGCGCCGCCATCGAGCCGGATCTGCTCCTGGTACTCGATCTGGACGACGATCGTCTCCTTGGGGCCGATATTGGCGACGGAAGTCGTGAAGATGTTCGCGCGCTCCTGCTCGAGCAGGCTCGCCTTCTTGCCCTCGCGCTTGGCGTCCTCGTAGATCGCCCGCGCCTCCTCGCGCTCCTTGATCCGGCCCTCGATCAGCCGGTCACCGATCTGCAGCCGCATCTTGTCGACCGCGGCGCCCTCGGGCAGCGGGAAGACGTAGACGCCTTCGGCCCAGGCGTCGGAGGGGTTCTCGAAGCGCTGCGTGACCCGGGCTCGCGCCACCGGGCCGGAGACATCGATGGCGATGTCGGTCATTAGCCGCGGCGCCTCGACGAATTTTCCCTCCTCGGTCGAGCGGAAGAGGAGGGCGCCGGTGCGCATGTCGCCGGGC
>JAEZCD010000268.1 GCA_023430145.1 Pseudomonadota bacterium | reverse complement strand
CGCGAACCAGGGCGACGGCATCACAGTCCTTCCACGAACTCGACCCGCGCCCCGCGCTCTGTCGCGCGCTGGGCCGCGACGCGGTCGCGCGCGGCCGCCGCCTCGCCGCCGTGCCAGAGCACGGCTTCGGTGATGGTGCGCGCCCGTCCGTCGTGCAGAAGGCCGCTGCCGCGGGCGAGCGCCTCGCGGATGCCCCAAAGCGGCGCCGTGCGCCATTCCGCCGGCGCGGCGTCGCCCTCCGGCAGCGCATCGTCGAGGCCGGCGCCGACGGCGAGCAGCAGGAGATCCGTATAGGCGCGGGCGACGCCGCCGTCCGCGGTCGGCAGCTCGGGCCGGTGGCAGGCGGCGCAGCCGGCGGCCGCGAAAAGCCTCTCGCCCGGCGCCGCCGCGCGCGACGCCGGCGGCTTCAGCCCGGCGACGAAGGTTTTGAGCGGGCCGAGCAGGCTCTCGGGCACTTCCGCCCCTGGGCCGTCGCCATGGGGCGCGCCGCGGCAAGCCGTTTGCGCCGCGGTGCAGTCGCCCGCCGGATCGGGGCGTTGCGGCGTCGACAGGCCCATGTCGAGCGCAAAGGCGGCGGCGATCTGCGAGTCGAGCGTCGGCTCCGCCGCCTTCCAGCCGAAGCGGCCGATTTTTTCCTCGCCTCCCGGTCCGGTGACGCGATGCGCGCGGCCGGAAATTCCGTCGCGGTCGCGGTCGTCCGGGTCGGCGAGGGCGAGGACCGCCTCGTCGGGGACCGTCGCGAGCAGGCCGACGCCATGCAGCGCGGGCGCGACCCGCGCGGAGACGCGGATTTCCTCAGGCGCGCCATAGGCCCAGGCGGCGACCGTCCAATCCGGCTCGAGCAGGGTCGCGAGCTTCGGCGTCAGCTTCTGCCACGAAACCCTCGCCTCGCCCTCGCCGGCCTGGCCGCCGGCGCCGCGCATCTGCAGCTCGGCACCATAAATCTCGTGCGGTGCGCCGGTCTCCGTCGCGAGGCGAATGACGAGGCCGGGCGTGGTGACGGCGCCGTCGCGGCCCGGCGCGAAATCAGCGCGCGCGCCGCCGCGCGGATGGCAGGCGGCGCAGGAGCGCTCGACGAACAGCGGTCCGAGCCCATCGGCGCTCTTCGTCGAGGACGGCGCCGGCACCCAGATGCGGTCGAACACGGCCTTGCCGATCGCAAGATCGAGATTTTGAGCCGCCGCCGCCGCGGCGGCCGCGCCGCAAAGTAGCGTGGCGAGGACGAGCGGAAGCTTCACCGCTGCACCGCCGTGCCAACCACGGCGTCGTTCCGGGGCGCGCCGCAGGCGCGATCCCGGCCGCGCGCCCCGGAATGACGCGGTGTGGACGGCGCCGGCTCGGCTATACTGCGCGGCGCCAATCGGGGAGGCATCGCATGCACAGGCCGGCCTTCGGACTTCTTGCCCTTCTTCTCGGCACCGCGCCGGCAGTCGCGTTCGATCCTCCCTATGTCTGGGTCGGCCAGATGGTGTTCGTCGAGCTGAAGGACTGCGGCGGCGGCGCGATGCCGTCCGTCAGCATCGTCTTCCGGCCGAAGCTCGAGGCCGGCGAGGACAATTCGGCGATGTCCTACCAGTTCCTCGGCGCCGCGTCGGGCACGGTACGGAAGATCTCCGACAGCCTGCAGTTCAGCGGCAGCGGCAAGTATCAGGGCACCTTCGTCACCGGCTACGTGCAGTCGCGGAGCAACAAGGGAACGTTCGACCTCGACGTACGCCCCGAGGTGGTGAAGCCGAAGACCGACTTCGTGCGCTTCACGGGCACCTTCACCAATTTCGCCGGCGTCGACGGCTGCACCGCGAAGGTGCGCGGCGCCGCGGTGCGGAATCCTTGAGGCGGCGTTCTGGTCGATACCGAAGTCGTGGATCGGCGTCATTCCGGGGCGGTGCGCAGCGCCGAGCCCGGAACCCATAGCCACGAATAGCGAGGGGGCGGCACGGCTTCGACCGGATCGGCCGCACACTATGAACCTCTGTGAGGGAACACCTGACGTTCCCTCGAAAGCCGTGGTTATGGGATCCGGGCTCGCGCCTGCGGCGCGCCCCTGAATGACGAAACCGGTACCTCCCGACGTCACCCTCGCACCCGCAAGAATCCCATCATGCCGGTCTCCTGATGCTCGATCAGGTGGCAGTGGAACATCCAATCACCGGGCGCGTCGGGACGGAAGGCGATGGTGAGCCGCTCCTTCGGCGTCAGCAGCACCGTGTCGCAATAACAGTCCGGCAGCTTGCGCGTCGAGGAGCCGAGCACCCGGAACATCATGCCGTGCATGTGGATCGGATGCGGGTGCGGCGTCTCGTTCGACAGCTCGGCGACGTAGGAGAGGCCGACGGCGAGCTCGGCCAGCGGCGCCGGCAGGTTGGCGTGGTCGCGCGAGGCCCAGGAGCGCTTGTTGATGCTCCAGTTGGTGACCTCGGCCGTGCACAGGGAGTCGAGCAGCGCGGTCGCCAGCGCATCGCCCTCGGCGGCGATGCGGGCGAGGCCGCCGCTCGCCGAGGCGAAGGCGAAGCGCAGCTTTTCCGCGCTCTTCACCTCCGGCACCGGCAGATCGTTGCGTAACAACGGTGCAGGGTCGAAGCCTTTTCGCCGCCGCGCCGGCGGCTGCCCCGCCCCGACGAGCGTCGCCAGTGTCACCGGCTCGGGCGCGAAATAGTCGACCAGCGTCGCCGTCTCGCCGGGCGCGGGTGCGCGGATGACGACGTCGATCCGCATCGCCGGCCCGAGCCGCCAGGTGTCGAGCGGAAACGGAGAAAGCCCCATGCCGTCGATGGCGACGACGGCGGCCTCGGCGCTCTCGATGCCGAGCTGGCCGATGCGCGTCGGGTCGAGATTGAGGATGCGCAGGCGGATGTCGCCGCCGGCCGGGACGGGGATGCGCGGGGCGATCTGCGCGTTCACCGTACGCACGGTGCCGAACGTGCCCGCCCGCGCGGCCGCCGCGGGGGAGGTGAAGGGCAGCCAGCCGCCGTCCTCGGCGAGGCGCCAGTCCTTCAGCGCCAGCACGAGGTCGGCGTCGTAGGGCCGCGTCTCGTCGCCCTCCACCACCAGCACCCCGGCGAGGCCGCGGCCGAGCTGGACGATCGTGTTGCAGTGGGGGTGGAAGAAGAAGGTGCCGGTGTCCGGCGGTACGAAGTCGTAGGTGAAGCTTTGGCCCGGCTCGACCGGCGGCTGCGTCACGTAGGGCACGCCGTCCTGGGCGTTCGGCACCCGGACGCCGTGCCAATGGATCGTCGTGTGCTCGGCGAGCCGATTCTCGAGGCTGGCGACCAGCCGCTCGCCGCGCCGCATGCGGACGACGGGCAAAAACTCCTCGCCGAACGACCACACGCGCGAGGCCGGCCGTCCGGGGCCGAGGAGGACAGCCTCGCGCTCGGAGGCCACGAGCGCGAGGCGCCGTTCGCTGCCGCCGGATGCCATCGCCCCCGCGCCCGCCCCCCGCGCGCGAAGGGTCAGCGCGGCGGCACCGAACCCCGCCATCCCGGCGCGCCGCGCCCGCCGGGCCAGCCCGTCACCCGCGCCGGCGGACACGGCCGGTGGCCCCTTCCGCTCTGCACTGGCCTCTTGCCTCCCCCTGCAAGGGGGAGGTCGAGACGGCGAAGCCGTCCGGGTGGGGGTCTCGTGCGCCGAAGAGGACCCCCTCTCGGCTCGCTGCGCGAGTCCGGTCTCCCCCTTGCAGGGGGAGAGGAAGACCGGCCCAAGCCTCGTACGCGATCACGCTCACTGCACCGCGGCGGGATTGTCGAGGCTGTCGGAGCCCTCGACGGTAATCGAAAGGCCGAGCTTGGCGACGAGCGCCTCGGTGGCGCGGGTCTGCGCGACGAGGGCGTCGATGACGTCCTGGACGATCTTGTTGCCCTCGGCATTGCCCTCGCCGAGCATCTGGTCGTAGGCCATCTTGCCGCTGTCGGCGGTGTCCTTCATCACCTGCGCCTTGGCGAGCGTGTCGGCGATGGCGGCCGTTAGAGCCGCAGCCTCCTCGGGCGCCTTGGCCTCGGCGAAGGCTTTTGCCGAGGGACCCGAGACGACGGTGCCGTCGGTGCGGGCGTAGCTGCCGTCCCACACCGCCTTCATGCCGACGATGTCGTAATAGTGCGAGTTGTGCGTGTTGTCGGAGAAGCAGTCGTGCTCCTCCTCCGCGTCGTGCAGGATGAGGCCGAGCTTCATCCGCTCGCCGGCGAGCTCGCCATAGGCGAGGCTGCCGAGGCCGGTGAAGATCGCCGCGAGGCCCGCATCGCCCTTCTGCTTCAGAAGCTCGGCTCGCGCCGCGCCCTTCCTGCCCCAGGCCTTCTCGATGTCGCGCAGGTCGGAGACGAGCAGCTTCGAGGCCGCGTTCAGATAGTCGCCGCGGCGATCGCAATTGCCGCCGGTACAGGCGTCCTTGGCCGCGTAATCGGTGAAGGGACGCTTGCCGGCGCCCGGGCCGGTGCCGTTCAGATCCTGCCCCCAGAGCAGGAACTCGATGGCGTGGTAGCCGGTGGTGACGTTGGCCTCGACCTCGCCGGCCTCGTGCAGCGATTCCAAGAGCTTCGGCGTGATCTTCCTGGCGTTGATCTTCTCCTTGCCGACGCGGAGCTCCGGGTTGGCGATGATGTTCAGCCGGTAGCTCGGATTCTCGTCGGAGGATTCGCCATAGCTGCCGTCGACATAGTCGATCAGGCCCTCGTCGAGCGGCCAGGCGTTCACCTTGCCCTCGAAGTCGTCGACGATCGCGTTGCCGAACCGGTAGACCTCTGTCTGCTGATAGGGCACGCGCGCCTTCAGCCAAGCGTCCTTGGCGGCCTGGAGCGTCGCCTCGCTCGGCGATTTGACGAGCGCCGCAGTCTTCGCCTCGAGGTCGCGGGCGGCGGCGAGCGCATCGCCATACATGGCGGCGGCGATGTCGGAATAGGTGTCGAGGACCGCACGGGGTTTCGGCGGATCGGCGGCGAAGGCCGTCGCCGAGGCGACGAGGCCGAGTGTCGTGATCGTTGCGCGAAGGCCGAAACCGGTGATCATCCCTGGACTCCCCTGCAGGCGGGCGCGCACGCGAGCGGCCCCCGAGTTGAACCGGAACAGCTCCAGGTGAGCCTGTCCGTAGCACTACGGACTAGGCCCGGCGGCAGGCGAAAGTCAAATGAAGTCAATAGGTTAGATTTAGTCTCATTCCAAGGTGGTGGAGGGGACGCGGCCTCGGCGCCGGCGGATCGGGTGCACCGGGCCCTCCGCGTCATTGCGAGCGCAGCGAAGCAATCCAGGCCTTTTCTGCACCGCGCGAAAACTGGATAGCTTCGTCGCTACGCTCCTCGCAATGACGGCGAGGTGCTCGTCATTGCGAGTTGGGCATCGGCCTGTGGCCGACCCGGATGGATGAAACGCAAGCGCCTTCCCTGATGTCTCTGGGTCCCCTTCCCGCGCCTTCGGCGCGCCGGGGACGCCACCGAGCATGCTCAGGTGTCGTCCCCGGCCGCGCGCAGCGCGGGGAAGGGGCCCCGGGCCTTTCGATGACCGATCGCGAACTCGGTTTCTTCCGAGGAGCGAAGCAATCCAGGCCTTTTCTGCACCGCGCGAAAGCTGGATTGCTTCGTCGCTAGGCTCCTCGCAATGACGGCGCTCGAGGGCCTGGAATCCATGCTCCCCGCGTCAGGCCGGGCGCGTGTCGCCGAGGTGCTTCTTCAGGAACTCGACCGTCCGCTTCCAGGCGAGGTCGGCGGCCTCCTTGTTGTAGCGCGGCGCGTTGGTGTCGTTGTTGAAGGCGTGGTTGGCGCCCTCGTACATGAACAGCTCGTAGGTCGTGCCGGCCTTCTTCAGCGCCTCCTCGTACGCGGGGATGCCGGCATTGATGCCCTGGTCGAGGCCAGCGTAGTGGAGCATCACCGCCCCCTTGATCGCCGGTACCTTGTCGGCGGGGAGCTGCCGTCCGTAGTAGGCGACGGCTGCCTTCAGCTGGTCGCTTGCGGCGGCCAGCTGGTTGACCATGCCGCCGCCCCAGCAGAAGCCGATGGCGCCGACCGCGCCGGTCGAGGCGGGAAACTGGGCGAGGAAGGGCACGGCGGCGGCGAGCCGGGCGATCGTCTTCTGCGCGTCGAGCTTGCCGATCATCTCGCGCGCCTGGTCCTCGTTGGTCGGCGTGCCGCCGTCGAGGGACAGCATGTCGGGCGCGAAGGCGACGAAACCCTCGAGGCCCATGCGGCGCGTCACGTCCTCGATATGCGGGTTGAGGCCGCGGTTCTCGTGGACGACGATCACCGCCGGGCGCTTGCCGGCGCCCTGCGCGGGCCGCGCCATGTAGCCCTTGACGGCGCCGCCGTCGGGCGCGGGATAGGTGATGCGCTCGATGACGAGGCGCGGATCGTCGGGGGCGACGATCGCCGCCTTGGCATAGTCGTTGCTGAGAACGGGCAGCAGCGCCGTCGCCGCAGCGGTCGAGCCGGCGAGCACGGTGAGGCGCTCCATGAAGGTCCGGCGGTCGATACGATCGTGCGTGAAATTGTCGTAGAGGTCGATGATGCGTTGATCCATGACGCTTCCTCCTCGTCGCGGCGGGGAAGCTAGCATGCGACCGGCGGCAGACCGGAGGCCGACGGCTTGCGATTCGCTCCTCGGCGGATCACAAGAGCGCCATCACGTGCCACGATCCCACATGATCCTTCAGGATACGCAATGCCCGGACAGTCCATCGACCTGAACTCCGATGTCGGCGAGGGGTTCGGCGCCTATTCGATCGGCGACGATGCCGGCATGCTGGAATCGATCACCTCGGCCAACATCGCCTGCGGCTTCCATGGCGGCGATCCGGGCATCATGGCCGAGCTGATGGCGGCGGCGGGCGCGCGCGGCATCGCCGTCGGCGCCCATCCCGGCTTTCCGGACCTGTGGGGCTTCGGGCGCCGCCCCATGCCGTTCACGCCGAAGGAGATCGAGCGACAGATCGCCTACCAGGTCGGCGCCGCACAGGCGATGGCCGCCTATGCCGGCCACCGCCTCACCTATGTGAAGACGCATGGCGCGCTCGGCAATGTCACCGAGACCGACCGTGCCGTCGCCGAGGCGGTGGTGCGGGCGGTGAAGGCCGTCGATGCCTCGCTCGTCCTGCTCGGCATCGGCCTCAGCGCGCAGATCGCCGCCGGCGAGGAGGCGGGCCTCAGGACGGTGTCGGAGATCTATGCCGATCGCGGCTACACCGACGAGGGCCGCCTCGTGCCGCGCGGCCGGCCGGGCGCGCTCATCACCGACCCGGACGCCGCCGCCGCGCGGGTTCTGGCGATGGTGCGGGCGGGCGGCGTCGTCACCGAAGGCGGGCGGACGATCCCGTTCGCGGTCGGCTCGATCTGCGTGCACAGCGACACACCGAATGCCGCCGCCATCGCCCGGCGTGTCCGCGAGACGCTGGAAGGTGCCGGCATCCGCGTCGCCGCGTTCACGCCCGCCGGCTGATGCAGAGACCCCGCTTCCTCGACAGCGGCGAGGCGGCCCTCGTCGTCGAGTTCGGCTCGACGGTCGATCCGGCCATCAGCGCGCGCGTGCTGGCGCTCGATGCGGCGATGAGCCGTGCCGCCGTGCCCGGCGTGCGCGAGACGGTGCCGACCTACCGCTCGCTGATGGTGCATTACGACCCGCTGCGCATCGACCGCGCAGAGCTCGTCGAAGCTGTGACGGCGCTCGATCCCGGCGAGGTCGAGGCCGCGGCCGGCGCGCGCTGGACGCTGCCCTGCTGCTACGAGGGCTCCTATGGCGAGGAGGTGGCGCAGGTCGCCGAGGCGCTGAAGCTGACGCCCGAGGAGGTGGTGCGGCTGCATTCGGGCGCCACGTTCCGCGCCTACATGTACGGCTTCGCGCCGGGCTTCTGCTATCTCGGCGGGCTGCCGGAGGCGCTCGGCATCTCGCGCCGGGCGACGCCGCGGCCGCCGCATCCGGCCGGCGCCACGCTGATCGCCGGCGGCCTCGCGATCATCTCCACCTTCTCGATGCCGACCGGCTGGTGGGTTCTCGGCCGCACCCCCGAGCGCCTGTTCGCGCCCGAGCGCGAGACACCGTTCCTCGTCGCGGTCGGCGACGAGATCCGGTTCGAGCCGATCCCCGCCTCCGAATTTCCGGCGCTGGCCGCGCGGACGGCCGCCGGCGAGACCGTCGCCCGCCGGGAGAGTCTCCTGTGACCGCGGGCCTGCGCATCCTCTCCGCCGGTCCGGGCGCGACGCTGCAGGATGCCGGCCGCACCGGCTTTCTGCGCTTCGGCGTCACCGAGGCGGGGCCGATGGACCAGCTCGCCTTCGCCACCGCCAACCTCGCCGCCGGCGCCGCGCCCGGCACGGCGGCGATCGAGATCGGCACCGGCGGCATGGATCTCGGCGTCGCCGGTGCCGTGGTCACGGTCGGTGTCGCGGGCGAGGGTTTCTTCGTCACGCTGGACGGCAAGGCGGTCCCGGAGACCGCCCGGCTGCGCCTGCAGCCGGGGCAGCGGCTGTCGATCGGGCCGGGAGCGAGCGGCGGCTGGTGCTATCTCGCCGTTCCCGGCGGCTTCGACTTGGCCCCCGCGCTCGGTTCCCTGTCGACGCATTCGCGCTCGGGCCTCGGCGGCCTCTTCGGGCGCATGCTCGCCGGCGGCGATCTCCTGCCGTTGCGGCAGCCCTTTCTCGCCGGCGATCCCGCGACCGGGGAGCTTGTTGCGCCCTGGCTCGACCGGCCCGGCGAGACGATCCGCGTGATGCTCGGACCGCAGGACGACTATTTCGACGCCGCGGCGATCGAGACCTTCCTCTCCACCGAGTGGTCGCTGTCGGCGCGCAGCGACCGGATGGCCTATCTGCTCGAAGGGACGACCCTAAACCATTCGAAAGGCTTCAACATCGTCTCCGACGGCATCGCTCTGGGCGCCGTGCAGGTGCCTGGCGACGGACGGCCGTTCGTGCTGATGGCGGACCGCCAGCCGACGGGCGGCTATCCGAAGATCGCCACCGTGATCGGCCCGGATCTGGCCCGCCTCGCCAATCTGCGGCCGGGGGAGACGTTCCGCTTCGCTGCGGTGGAATGGGAGGAGGCGGTCGCCGCCCGGCGCGCCGAGGCAGAGGCTTTGGCGCGGCCGCCGGTCTTCGCGCCGCTCCTGCGGACCGAGCTCCCGGCCGAGCTCCTGCTCGCGCAGAACCTCGTCGACGGCATCGCATGAGCATGGCCGGCAAGCCTATCGTCGCCGATGAGCGCCTTTCGCCGGCGGAGCGGGTCGAGCTTCTGTGCGACCCGGGCTCCTTCGAGCCGCGCGCAGCATCGCAGTCCATCGTCGCCGGTCGCGGCGCGGTGAGCGGGCGGGCCGTGTTCGCCTTCGCGACTGCGCCCGGGCCCGCTTCGGCGGCCGTGTGGGATGCGACCGCCGCGCTCGCCGAGGAGGCTGCGGAAGCCGGCGCGCCGATCGTCGGGCTGCACGATGCCGCCCTCCTGCCGCTCGACGACCACGCGGCGCTGCCGGCCTTCGCCTCGGCGCTGACGGCGCTCGGACGGATCGCCGGACGGGCGCCGCGTCTGTCGCAGGTGCTCGGCGAGTGCGTCGGCCCCGCGGCCCTGCTCGCCTCCGCCGCCGACTTCGTCCTCATGACGGCGGACGCCGCGCTCGCGATGGTCGGACCGAGGATCGTTCGGGCGGTCACCAACGAGCGGGTGACGCTCGCCGATCTCGGCGGCGCCCGGGTGCAGGCGGAGGAGACGGGGCTCGCCGACGGGGTCTTCGCCGACGAGGTGACGGCGACCCTGCAGCTCCGGCGGCTGATCGATTTCCTGCCGGCGGCCGGCGCGCCGCAGGCATGGGAAAGCTTCGACACCGCGGACCGGTCCGAGCCGTCACTCGACAGCCTGGTGCCGGCCGATCCGGCGCAGCCATACGCCTCCGGGGAGCTCGTCGCAAAGCTGTTGGACGAGGGTGATTTCTTCGCGGTGAAAGACGCTTACGCGAAAAGCCTGACAATCGGCTTCGGCCGCCTCGACGGCTCTACCGTCGGCGTCGTCGCGAGCCGGCCGGATCATCTCGGCGGTGCCCTCGACGATGCCGCATGCAGCAAGGCCGCCGGCTTCGTGCGCTTCTGCGGTGGTTTCGGCATCCCGCTTATCGTCATCGCCGACAGCCCGGGCTTTCTGCCGGGCTCGGCCGAGGAGCATGCCGGCATCCTCCGCGGCGCCGCGGAGCTGGCGGCGGCCTTGGCCGACGTTCACGTGATAACCCTCTATCCCCGGAACGCCCTCGGCGCCGCCTTCGCCGTGCTGGCACCGAAGCCGATGGCCGATGCCGCGCTCGCCTGGCCGACCGCCCGCATCGGCCCGATCGGGCCCTCGGGGGCGCCCGACCTCCTTGCCGCGCACGGCCTCGAAGGTGCCGAGCTCGCCGCCGCGACGGACGACTTCGTCGAGCGCAGCCTGTCGCCCGAGGCTGCGCGTGCCCGCGGCGTCGTCGATGCGGTGATCCGGCCGGCGAACACGCGGGCGGCGATCATCGCCGCGCTGGCGAGGCTGCGGTAGCGCCGATGTTCCGTAAAATCCTCATCGCCAACCGCGGCGAGATCGCCTGCCGCATCATTCGTACCGCGCGGCGCATGGGCATCGCGACGGTCGCGGTCTATTCGGATGCCGACGCCGGCGCGCTGCATGTGCGCGAGGCCGACGAGGCGGCGCGCATCGGCCCGGCGCCGGCGGCGCAGTCCTACCTGTCGATCGAGGCGATCCTCGCCGCCGCGCGGGCGACCGGCGCCGAGGCGGTCCATCCCGGCTACGGCTTCCTCTCCGAGCGGGCCGATTTCCCGCGCGCCCTCGAGGCGGCGGGCATCGTCTTCATCGGCCCGAACGCGGCCGCCATCGACGCCATGGGCGACAAGATCGCCTCCAAGCGCGCCGCAGCGGCCGCAGGTGTCTCGACCGTGCCGGGCTTCCTCGGCATCATCGAGAGCACGGAGCAGGCGGTGCGGATCGCCGAGGAGATCGGCTATCCGGTGATGCTGAAGGCGTCGGCCGGCGGCGGCGGCAAGGGCATGCGCATCGCCCGCTCGGCCGCCGAGGTAGCCGAGGGCCTGGCGCGCGCCCGCTCGGAGGCCGGCGCCTCGTTCGGCGACGACCGCGTCTTCGTCGAGCGCTTCGTCGAGAACGCGCGGCACATCGAGATCCAGGTGCTGGGCGACCGGCACGGCGACGTCGTCCATCTCGGCGAGCGCGAATGCTCGATCCAGCGGCGGAACCAGAAGATCGTCGAGGAGTCGCCGTCGCCGCTGCTCGACGCGGCGACCCGAGCCGCGATGGGCGCGCAGGCCGTCGCGCTGGCAAAAGCCGTCGGCTACGACTCGGCCGGCACGGTGGAATTCGTCGCCGGGCAGGACAAATCCTTCTTCTTCCTCGAGATGAACACCCGCCTGCAGGTCGAGCATCCGGTGACCGAGCTCGTCACCGGCATCGACCTCGTCGAGGAGATGATCCGCATCGCCGCCGGCGAGCCGCTTCGGCTCCGGCAGGAGGATGTCCGCCAATCCGGCTGGGCGGTCGAGACGCGCATCTATGCCGAGGACCCGGCGACCGGCTTCTTGCCCTCGACCGGCCGCCTCGTCGGATACCGTCCACCGGCCGCGGGTGAAGCGGACGGGGTGACCGTGCGGATCGACTCCGGCGTCGAGGAGGGCAGCGAGGTCTCGCGCTTCTACGATCCGATGATCGCCAAGCTGATCACGCACGCGCCGACGCGGCATGCGGCGATCGAGGCCCAGGGCGGCGCGCTCGACGCATTCTTCATCGACGGGGTGCGCACCAACACGGCCTTCCTCGCCGGCCTCATGCGCAATGCGCGATGGCGTGCGGGGCGCCTGTCGACCGCGTTTCTCGAAGAGGAGTTCTCGGCCGGCTTCGCGGATGCCTCGCCGGACGAGGCGACGGCGAGAGTTCTCGCCTGCGTCGCCGCGGCGATGGAGGACCTGTTGGAGACGCGCCGCCGCCTCTCTTTTCTCCCCCTGAAAGGGGGAGACCGGACTCGCGCAGCGAGCCGAGAGGGGGTCTTCGCCGGCGGACGGGACCCCCACCCGGACGGCTCCGCCGTCTCGGCCTCCCCCTTGCAGGGGGAGGAAAAAAGCGTCTCGGCCGAACCGCAGATCGTCCGCCTCGCCGGTCGTGAGCTTTCCGGAGCAGTCGAGCGGACGGAGAGCGGTTGGCGCATCCACCTCGACGGCACGTCGCACGAGGTCGCCTCCCAATGGCGACCGGGCGATCCCGTCTGGACCGGCACGATCGACGGCGAGAAGATCGCCGTGCAAGCCCGCCCGATCCTCAGCGGCTTTGCGCTCACCCATGCCGGCGCTACGGCAGAAACCTTCGTCTTCGGCGAGCGCACCGCCGCTTTCGCGCGGCGCATGCGCTCGGCCGCAGCCGGGGAGGGGGATCGTGCCCTGCGAACGCCGATGCCGGCGCTCGTCGTCTCCGTCGCCGTCACCGCCGGTCAGGCCGTCAGGAAGGGCGATCCGATCGCCGTGCTCGAGGCGATGAAGATGGAGCATGTGCTGAAGGCGCCGCGCGACGGCCTCGTCGCCGCGGTGCATGCGAGCCCCGGCCAGACGCTTGCCATGGCGGCGCTCGTCGCCGAGATCGAGTAGGAGCGGCCGGAGACTCGCGCATGAAGCAGTCACCTCGTCATTGCGAGCGCAGCGAAGCAATCCAGCTTTCTTCTTCGACGCCCGAAAGCTGGATTGCTTCGTCGCTTCGCTCCTCGCAATGACCGCGAGGCCGCGCGATAAGCCCAACCAACAAATCCTGCCACCTGCCTGCCTGAAAGAGAGACCATGCATTCCAACGCCGAGCTGACGAAACTCTTCGCCGACATCTCGACCGGCACGATCACCACCATCCTCCTGAAGAAGGGCCTCAGGAACGTCTGGCTGCGCGGCACCCGGCCGGTACGCCCGGGTCAGAAGCGGCTCGCCGGCCGTGCCTTCACCATGCGCTTCGTGCCCGCGCGCGAGGATCTGGCGACGCCGGAATCCTGGTCGTCGCCGATCTCGACCCGCGCGGCCATCGAGGACATGCCGGAGGGCTGCATCGCCGTCATCGACGCCATGGGCATCACCGATGCCGGCGTCTTCGGCGACATCCTGTGCGCCCGGATGGTCAAGCGCGGCGTCGCCGCGCTCGTCACCGACGGGGTGATGCGCGACATGTCCGGCGTGCTCGGTACCGGACTGCCGGTGTGGTGCGACGGCACCGCGGCGCCGCCCTCGGTCGCCGGCCTCACCTTCGTCGGCTGGAACGAGCCGATCGCCTGCGGCGGCGTCGCCGTCTTCCCGAACGACGTCATCGTCGCCGACGACGACGGAGCGGTGGTGATCCCGCAGAAGCTCGTCGACGACGTGCTGGCCGCCGGCCCCGACCAGGAGGCGCTCGAAGCCTGGATCATGAGCGAGGTCGAGAAGGGCGCGACGCTGCCCGGGCTCTACCCGCCGAACGCCGAGAACAAGGCGCGGTTCGAAGCCTCGCGGAAGGCCGGGAAATAGGTCGGCGGCGTCCGTCTACGCTCACTCGTCGTCCTCCGCGGAGGCGGAGGACCCAGCCTTTCCCCGCCCCCCATCCGAAGAAAGCTGGATCCTCCGCCTTCGCGGGGATGACGAGCGGTGCGGGCGGGACGAGGACCCGCACTCGGCGTCTACGTCACCCGCACGCGGGGCGGGCCGGCTTTGACGCGGCCGACGATGCTTGCCGCCGGATAGCCGGCGGCGCGGATGCGGGCGAGAGCCGCCTCGGCGGCCTCTTCGGCGCAGGCGACCAGAAGGCCGCCGGAGGTCTGCGGGTCGGTCAACAGAAGCCGGTCCATCTCCGAAAGCCCGGGCGGCAGGTCGACGGCTTCCGAAAAGCTCGCCCAGTTGCGATGCGATGCACCGGTGACGAAGCCGCCTTCCGCGAGCCTCTTCGCACCGGCGAATAGCGGCACGTTCCGCATCCCGAGCACCACCGTGGCGCCCGATCCCCGCGCCATCTCGAGCGCATGGCCGAGCAGGCCGAACCCCGTCACATCCGTCACCGCGTGCACGGCAGAATCCTTGGCGAGGTCGGCGCCGACGCGGTTCAGCAGCGTCGTCGAGGCCAGCATCTCGCGATACTCCGGCTCCGCCAGCGCCTCCTTGCGGAAGGCGGCCGAATAGATGCCGACGCCGAGCGCCTTGGTCAGGATCAGCACGTCGCCCGGCTTTGCGCCGCTGTTGCGGCGTACCTCTTCCGGGCGGCAGAGGCCGATCACCGCGAGGCCGTAGATCGGCTCCGGCGCGTCGATCGAGTGGCCGCCGGCGACCGGGATGCCCGCCCCCGCGCACGCGGCCGAGCCGCCGCGCAGGATGGCGCGGACGATCTCCGGATTGATCTTGCCGAGCGGCATGCCGAGGATGGCGAGGGCGAAGATCGGCCGGCCGCCCATGGCGTAGACATCGGAGATCGCATTGGTGGCGGCGATGCGGCCGAAATCCTCGGGATCGTCCACCACCGGCATGAAGAAGTCGGTGGTGGCGATCACGCAGGTGTTCTCGTCCACCTGCCAGACGGCGGCGTCGTCCCCGGTCTCGGTACCGACCAGCAGCTGCCGGTAGGGCGACAGGGCCGGCTGGTCGGCCAGGAGCTGCTGCAGCACGGAGGGCGCCAGCTTGCAGCCGCAGCCGCCGCCATGCGCAAGCAGGGTCAGGCGGAACGGCGGTGCCGCCTCGGGGACGCGGACGGCGGGACTCGGCATGGCGATGCTCCGGGACGATTGGGTGAAGCGCTGGCGCTCCCGTCATTGCGAGGAGCGTAGCGACGAAGCAATCCAGCCTTGCGGCGCCGGTAGCTGGAATGCTTCGCTTCGCTCGCAATGACGAATGGGCGTCTTCTCAGGCCGACACCTCTGTCGCGGTGATCGTGTAGCGGAAGGTGTCCGGGTCGAGGCAGTCGAGCAGCGCGCCCGCCACCTCCGCCTGCGGATACATCAGGAACGCGACCTTCTGGGCCGAGCCGGGCAGGGTGAGGTCGTGCGCGGTGTTGTAGGCGAGCCAGTTGCCCTCCCAGGCACCGAACAGCTTCTCGCGCGCCGCGACGACTTTCGGGGCATCGACGGCGTTCTTTCCCGGCGGCTCCTCGAGCACGACCTTGCGTACGTCGGCCGGGTCGACCGGCACCCAGCCGCGGTCCGCGAGAAAGACCTCGGCACGGCAGTGCTGCGCCTTGGTGACGTTCGCCGAGCCGGCGCCCAGGCTCTTGTAGCCGAAGCGCGAGGGGGCGACGCGGATGCCGTAGACGTCCCGCGCCGGGATGCCGGCGGCGCGCGCCAGCGCCACGTAGAGCGCGTTGAGGTCGGCGCACTTGCCCGAGAGGTTGCCCGAGCGCAGCATCGAGGCGATGTCGCCGGTGCCGCAGCCGCGCGTCGCCGCGTTGCGGAACGTGTTGTCGACCACCCATTCGTAGATCGCGCGGGCCTTGTCCGCGTCCGTCGTCGCCTTGGTGGTGATCTTGTCGGAGGTTTCCCTGACGATTCCGTCGGTCGGCATCAGCTCGGTCGCCTCGAGGTAGAGCGCGCGCTCGGCCGGCGTCAGGGTCGCCGCCGCAGCCGCACCGGCCGCGCGGTCCTGCGAGGCGAAGATGCTCGTGACCTCGGCGCTCGGCGCGGCCTCGCCGTCGGCGAAGACGAGGTGCAGCATCTCGGCGCCGTACTTCTCGTCGCGCACCACCTCGGCGGAGACGGCGTTGGTCGTCCAGGTGCTGGGGGCCGGCTTGATCCAGTCGTCGGCATGCACGGAGGGAAGCGGCACCCAGGCCTGCGCCTTGCCGCGGGCCGGCAGGTCGAGCCGGGTGACGACCCGATAGGTTCGCCAGCCGGTCGGCTGCGGATCGAAGCCCGCCTGCGCGAAGGCGAGCCGCGGCGCGGCGAGGGCGAGCGAGAGGGCGGCGCCGGCTTTCAGCATGTCTCGACGGGTGCTCATTCTATCCTCCCTGGAGTTGTCGTTGTTCGCAGGCCGGCGCGGCGGCCGCCTCTATGCGGGTCAGCTCCGCGAGGGTCGCGGGCAGTGTCCAGTCGAGATCGCCCTCGACGCGGCGCGCCAGGCGCAAGCCTGGGTCGAGGACGAAGGTCGTCGGCAGGCCGAGGACGGAAAAATCCTTCATCGCGCGCCGGTCGGTATCGAACAGGACCGGAAAGCTCGGTGGGCGCTCGCCGAAGAAGGTTCGCACCCGCGCCGGCACTTCGCCGACGCTGACGGCGAGGATTCTCGGAGCATCCGCGAGCGCGGCCAGCCGCTCGAGCGAGGCGATCTCCTCGCGGCAGGGCTCGCACCAGGTGGCGAAGAAATGCACGAGCACGACGCGGCCGCAAACGGCCGACAGATCGACGGCGTCGCCGGCGAGCGAGGGCAGGGTGAGCGTCGGCGGCTCGGGGGATGTCCAGGGCTGCAGCTCGGCCGCCGCGGCGGGCGATGCCGCGACGAGCGCCACGAGCGCCGATGCAGTCCGGCGGAGAAAGCCCCGAGACTCGGGAGCCGCGCGCGAGAGCACAGGGGCGATACTCGGCCGGCGGTGGCCGGCCGTCAATGCCGCTTTCGTTCTCGCCCGCGCGGAAGGCGGCGCGCGCGACCAGCGCAGCGCGCGGTGCCGAGGTCTACTTCGGCAAGGGGATACGGCTCTCGCCGCTCGCCGCCAGCGTCGACTGGATCGGGCCGACCGCGCGCAGCGCCAGCGCGGCGATCGTCAGCGTCGGGTTGGCGGTGGCCGAGGTCGGGAAGGTGCCCGAGCCGAGCAGGAAGAGATTGTAGTGGTCGTGGCTGCGCAGGTCGCGCGACACCACCGAGGTCCGGGCGTCGACACCCATGCGTACCGTGCCGATGATGTGCCCGGCGCCTTGCGCCTGCGGGGAGTGCTTCACCTCGCCGGCGCCGAGCAGGCGGTAGATGTCGTCGTGGGCGGCGACGGAGGCGGCGAAGCCGCGCTTGACCTGGTCGTCGAGGCGATAATGGATGCGCGGCACCGGGACGCCGTAGATGTCCCGGGCGTCCGGATCGAGCGTCACCCGGTTCGCCGGGTCGGGGTATTGCTCGACGCTGGAGGCGAGGCGGATGTGGCGCGAGGCCTGCTCGCGGATCGCCTCGTCGAGCGCTTTCCCGCGCAGCCCCTTGGCGGCGAAGTCGGCGGCGGTGGTGATCGGCGCGCCGGTCGGCCAGGACCAGCCGTCATTGCCGATCTCGATCCGGAAGGCGGGGCGCTCCTTGCGGAAGGCGCCGTCGCGGACATTCTCGATCCCGGAGGTCGAGAGCGGCCCGCGATAAGGCCACAGCGGATCCTTGGCGAGCGCCCAGCTGAGCTGCGTCGGATGGTCCATCAAATTGCGGCCGACCTGGTCGGAGCTGTTGGCGACGCCGCCCGGCATCGCCTCCGTGCGCGAGTGGAGCAGCAGCCGCGGCGTCTCGATCGCGTGCGCGGCGAGGACGAAGACGCGGCCGAAGGCGCGGCCCTCGCTGCCGTCCCAGCGCTTGAATCGGATGGCGGAGATGTTCCTGTGCGGGCCGACCTCGACGAAGGTGGCGGTGGTCTTCTCGTGCAGCTCAGCGCCTGCGGCGACCGCGCGGCCGACATGCACGGTGGCGTCGTATTTCGCCTGGATCGGGCAGACCGGTATGCAGCTCGAATTGCCGCAGCAGGACGGGCGGCCGGCGTGCTCGCGCGAGTTGCGCCCCTGCGGAGTCGCGCGCACCTCGTAGCCCGAGCCGCGCAGCGCCGCGGCGAAGGCCTTGTCGAGGAAGGTCGGCGGAATCGGCGGCATCGGGTAGGGCGTGGTGCGGGGCGAGCCGAGCTCCTCGTCGATGCTCCCGGCGACGCCGATCTCCGCCTCGGCATGTCCGTACCAGGGCTCGAGCTCGGAATAGGCGAGCGGCCAGTCGACGCCGTGCCCGTAGAGGCTGCGGACGCGGAAGTCGTTCGGCACGAAGCGCAGGCATGTCCCGAGCCAGTGCCAGGTGGTGCCGCCAACGACCTTCAGATAGGTGCTGGCGAACTTGTCGGGCCCGGTCTGCCTGTACCAGTAGTCGAGATCGTTCGAGATCGGATGCATCGCCTGCGGGGTCGGCGGGTAGGGGCACTCGGGCACCTTGATCGCCGCGTCCCAATAGCGCTGCAGGGCCGCGCCGCGATCGACGCTGGCGCCGGCCTCGAGGATCGCGACCTTCACCCCAGCGGCGGCGAGCTTCGCGGCCACCAGCGCGCCGGAGACGCCCGAGCCGACGATGATCACGTCGGCGGCGATGTCGGTCATCGAGAGCTCTCCGGCGTCAAGCGGGCTCGGCCCAATAGCCGGTGTCGCCGCCGCACAGGCCCCAGGGTTTGGTGAAGGTCAGCGCCGACCAGACGAGCGCCCCCTTGAAGCTGGCGACGCCCTGGCCCTTGTCGGTGGCATAAAGGCCCGAATACCAGGCGCCGATGATCGTGTTCTCGAGCCGCGTGTCCGCGGCCGTCGTCGCTCCGCCGAGCCGGACGAGCTCGGCGAGCGGCGCGCCCTGTCCGGTGGCGACGAGCCCGTCGAGCAGGGTCTTGGCGACCGCGGGATCGAGGCTCGCGGTGCCGGTGAGCTTTTCGGAGAGGGCGAGGAACTCCGCCACGCTCGGCGCGGCCGGGCTTTGCGCCAGCGCCCCCGGCACGCCGAGCGCCGCTGCCGTGGCCGCTCCGGCGAGCAGGACGTCGCGGCGGGAGATCGGCATGCGGCAGAATCCTCTCGGTTCGGCTGGCGACGAGTCCGGAGCTTAGAATGCCTCCAGGCGGTTAAGCGAGAGCGAACGAAGGGGGAGGGCACCTCGGCAATTCGCGCGGCGCGCTTCCGCCCGCGACGCTGACGCGCGGGACCTCAGTCCGGCCGAAACTGCGCGTGCCAGTGCCGGGCGATATCGATCCGGCGCGGGATCCACACGCCGCGGAAGCTCTGGATGTGATCGATGAAGCGGGCGAGCGCGGCGATGCGGCCCGGCCGGCCGACGAGCCGGCAGTGCAGCCCGACCGAGAGCATCTTCGGCGCCTCGGCGCCCTCGGCATAGAGAACGTCGAAGCTGTCGCGCAGATAGGCGAAGAACTGGTCGCCGGAATTGAACCCCTGCGGGGTCGCAAATCGCATGTCGTTGGAGTCGAGGGTATAGGGGATCACCAGGTGCGGGCCGCGCGGTCCGCTCACCCAGTATGGCAGATCATCCGCATAAGAGTCGGAATCATAAAGGAAACCGCCCTCCTGCATGACGAGGTCGCGGGTCTGCGCCGAGGTCCGGCCGGTGTACCAGCCGAGCGGCCGCTCGCCGGTCACCTCGGTGTGGATGCGGATCGCCTCCTCGAGGTGCCGCTGCTCCTCCTCGGGCTGGAAATCGCGATAGTCGATCCACTTCAGCCCGTGGCTGGCGATCTCCCAGCCGGCTTCGCGCATCGCCGCCACGGCCTCCGGGTTGCGCATCAGCGCGGTCGCGACGCCATAGACGGTGACCGGCACGCCGCGGCCGGTGAACAGCCGCCAGAGCCGCCAGAAGCCGGCGCGCGAGCCGTATTCGTAGATCGACTCCATGTTCATGTGCCGCTGGCCGGGCCAGGGCTGGGCGCCGACGATCTCCGACAGGAACGCCTCGGACGCGCCGTCGCCGTGCAGGATCGAGTTCTCGCCGCCTTCCTCGTAGTTGATGACGAACTGGACCGCGATGCGCGCCCCGCCCGGCCATTTCGGGTCCGGCGGGTTGCGCCCGTAGCCGACGAGGTCGCGCGGATAGGCCGTCATGCCTCGGCCCCGTAGCGGTGCAGGCCGGCGCCGTGCGCCCGCAGCCACGCCTCGGAGAGCTCGTAGTCAGGCCGCAGCCGAGCCACCGTCGCCCAGAAGCGCGGGCCGTGGTTCATCTCGCGCCGGTGCGCCACCTCGTGCGCGGCGAGGTAGTCGAGCACGTGCGGCGGCGCGAGGATCAGGCGCCAGGAGAAGGCGAGGCCGCCGCGCGGCGAGCAGGAGCCCCAGCGGCTGGTCGCATCGCCGAGGCGGATCTTTCCCGGGCTGACGTCGAGCGTTGCCGCGTGCATCGCTACCGCCACCTCGAGGTCGCGCCGCGCCTCACGCTTCAGGAAGTCGGTCAGGCGCCGGGACAGGTGCTCGGGCGGCCCGGCGACGACGATCGTCGGCTCGCCGGCGGGACCGGCCAATGTGCGGGCGAGACCGCGGCCGGCCGGCTTGGCGACGACGCGATGTGGCGCTCCGCGTAGCGGCACCATCGCCCCGTCGACGAAGGGGACCGGCTCCGGCAGCCGCGCCAGCCGCTCGCGCAGCCAGTCAACGTGCCGCTCGGCGAAGGCGCGGGCGGCGCCGAGTGAGGTGCGGGCCGGCACGGTCAGCACCGCGTCGCGGTGGGCGCTGCGCACCCGCAGCGTCAGACGGCGGGCGGTCGGGGCGCGCCGCACCTCGACGACGATGTCGAGGCCGGGCAGGACGAAGGGGAGCGAGGGCATGGAGGGTCGGATCACCGCGGGGCCCGAATCGATAGCGTCACAATGTGACCGGATCACGCAGCCGGCGCGACAGCCTCCAGCGCCGAAAAGATGCGCTCGAGGTCCTCCGGCCGCGAAAGTCGATGGTCACCGTCCTTCACAAGCGTAAGTAGCACATCGTCCTCGGCCAAGCGCTCCACGAGACGCAGCGCATGACGCCAGGGAACGTCCGGGTCCTGCATGCCCTGCAAGATATGCACGGGGCAGCCGGCGCGCACGGTCGACGAAAGCAGCAGATGCGACCGGCCCTCCTCGATGAGCCGACGGGTGATCGGATAGGGCTCGGGCGAATAGTCGGAATGCTGCAGAAATGCGCCGTCCCGAAGGATCGCGCGGCGCACCTCCTCGGGGAAGGTGTTCCACATCAAATCCTCCGTGAAGTCGGGCGCCGGCGCGATCAGCACGAGGCCGGAGGGAGCCGTGCCGCGCTCGGCGAGGCGTCGGGCGGCGAGGAGGGCGATCCATCCGCCCATGGAGGAGCCGACGAGAACCGGCCGCTCGCCGCCGAACGCCTCGATGACGGCGAGGCTCTCCTCGAGCCACGCGCCGATCGTGCCGTCCTCGAAACGACCCTCCGACTCGCCATGCCCGGAATAATCGAAGCGGAGCACCGCCCGCCCGAGCCGGGCGCCCCAGGCGGCGAGCGCCGCCGCCTTGGTCGACCGCATGTCCGAGCGGAAGCCGCCGAGCCAAACGACCACAGGCCCGCCGCCGGGCGAGAGCCGGACGGCGATCCGCCGCGCCGCCGCGCCGTCGCCGACGCCGAGGAAGCGCAGGTTTTCCGGGGCAGGGGACGGGGCGGCCGTCTTCGGGGTCGTGCGTCGCATCGGCGGCTCATAGACGGCCGAGCCGCCGCTTGCAAAGGGGCGCCGTGCCGCGCCTCACTCCTGCAGGAGGCGTTTCAGCAGCTCGATCTCCTCGGCGAGCGCGAAGTCCCGGGTGGCGAGGTCGTCGATTTTTCGTACCGCATGCAAAACGGTCGTGTGGTCTCTGCCGCCGAAGCGGCGGCCGATCTCCGGCAGCGAGCGCAGGGTGAGCTGCTTGGACAGGAACATCGCGATCTGCCGCGGGCGGACGACGGTCTGCGTGCGCCGCGACGACAGGATGTCGGCGCGAGAGACGTTGTAGTGCTTGGCGACGACGCGCTGGATGTCCTCGATCTTGACGCGCTTCGGCTCCTGCGTGCGGACGAGGTCGCGCAGCGCCATCTCGGCCATCTCGAGCGTGATCGGCCGGTCGGTCAGCGTGTTGTGGGCGAGCAGCCGGTTGACGGCGCCGTCGAGGTCGCGGCCGCTCGAGCAGACCGTGCGGGCCACATAGGCCATGACCGAGGCGGGCACCTCGAAGCCGGGATGGATCGCCTTGGCGGCAGCGATGCGGCGCTCGAGGATCTTCTGCCGCAGCTCTTCCTCGAGCTGGCCCATCTCGATCACGAGGCCGCCGGCGAGGCGCGAGCGCAGCCGCTCCTCGAAGGCCTCGAGGTCGCTCGGCGGCCGGTCGGCGGCGATCACCACCTGCTGGCCGCCGTCGAGCAGCGCGTTCAGCGTATGGCCGAACTCCTGCTGCAGCATCTTGCCCTGCAGGAACTGCAGGTCGTCGATGATCAGCACGTCGATGCCGCGCAGGTTCTCCTTGTAGGCCGAGGCGGTCTGCGCCTTGAGGGCGGAGACGAAGCCGAACATGAAGCGCTCGGCGGTGAGGTAGAGCACGCGCCTGTGCCCGGCCTCGGCGGCGCCGGCGATGGCCTGCAGGAGGTGCGTCTTGCCGAGGCCGACGGCGGCGTGGATGTAGAGCGGGTTGAAGCTCGGCGCCTCGCGCGGCTTGGCGCGGCCGACCTGCTGCGCCGCGGCATGGGCGAGCGCGTTCGAGCGGCCGACGAGGAAGGTCTCGAAGGCGAGCCGGCGATCGAGCGGCGAGCCGATCAGGCCGCCCT
>JAEZCD010000254.1 GCA_023430145.1 Pseudomonadota bacterium | reverse complement strand
CGGTTGTCGCGCGACCGCTCCTCGTGCCGCGCCAACCGCCAGATCTCGCGGAAGACCGGCTCGGCCGGGGTCGCCGGAGCGTCCGGGGCAGCGGGAGTTTCTGGGGCAGCGGGAGTTTCTGGAGTAGCGGGAGCGTCCGGGGTCGCGGGAGCGTCGGGGGTAGCAGGAGCGTCCGGCGCAGCGCTGGCCTCCAAGGCATCCGCAGCCGCGGGGAGCGAGGCGGCATCGCCACCGTCGGTCGCCGCGGGGGTCTCCGATGCCTCTGCGGGCAGCGGCTCCGCCGGCGGCGGCACCGCGCCCTCGGCCGTGTCGGCACCCGTTGCGGCCGGCTCGGGCGAAGCCTGCAGCGGGGCCTCGGCGGCAGCCTCCGGCTCCGGGTGCACCGCCAGGGCCTCCGGCTCGCTGCCGGCGACGTCGGCGGTCATCGCCTCGTCGGCGGGCACATCACCGGCCTCCACGGCGGGAGCCTCCGCCTCCTCGGCAGCAACCGCGGGAGCCTCCGCCTCCTCGGCAGCAAGCGCGGAAACCTCCGCTTCCTCGGCGGCGGCCGTCCCGGCCTCGGCCGTCTCCGGCATCGGCGCCGCGGCGGTAGCTTCGGCCCTGTCGGCTTCGTTCCCGGCGGTCGCGGCATCGGGGGCGCTCGGCCGCGGCGCTTCCGGCGGCGCGAGCTTCCTCTCCATGCGATAGCCGAGCGAGCGCAGCACGGAGGCGAAATCCTCGCCCGAGCAGCCGACCAGCGACATCATGCCGACGGTGACCGTGAAGGCGTCGCCCTCGGCGGCGCCGGGCGGCGGCTCGCCCGGCGAGATGCCGGGCCGATAGGCGACCGCCGGCCGGATCTGGTCGGCGAGCCGCTCCAGAATGTCGATGCGCACCGCCCGCTCGCCGCAGACCTTGTAGCCGAGCGTGCGGTAGATGCCCTTCGGCACCTCCTTGTCGACCGGGATCGAGGTGCGGCCCGAGGCCGCAAGGTGCGACACCTCGGAGGCGCCCTTCTCCTCCGGATTGCCGTGGTGCAGCGTCCACAGCTCGGCGGCGAGCGCCCGCGGCGCCGGCTTCAGCAGCGCCGGCAGATAGAGGTGGTAGGCGCCGAAGCGGATGCCGTGCTTGCGCAGGCTCGCCCGCGCGTCCTGGTCGAGCGCGCGGACGTCGGCGGCGACGCGCGCCCGGTCGAGCACGCCGAGGCCCTCGGCGAGTTGGAAGGCGATGCCACGCGCCATGCCCTCGAGGTCGGGGGCGGTCTCGAGCGCGACGAGCGGCCCGAGCAGTTTCTCGATATGCGCCTTGATCCAGAGCTCGAGCCGGCGCTCGGCGGATTCGCGCGCCGGCCCGTTCAAAAGCTCGTCGGCGACGAGCCGCACGCGCGGCGCCAGCACCTTGTCGCCCTTGATCAGCCGGCCGACGACGGCGCCCTGCCAGCGCAGCACGCCGTCGGCCGCGAGCACGATCTCGCCGTCGCCGGCCGTCGAGAAGCGCTGTGCCCGGGCGCCGATCTCGCCCGCCAGCACGCCGGCCGCCGCCGCCTGCAGGGCCTTCCGCTCCTCCGCGTCCGCGCCGGGATCGGGCACGAACTGGAATGCCGACAGGCGGCCGAGCAGGTGCCCCTCGACGCGCACCTCCCCATCGGGCGTGATCTCCGCTTCGAGCATGTCCTTTTCCCTGAGGCGCCGCATCAGGACGCTGGTGCGGCGGTCGACGAAGCGCTGCGTCAGCCTCTCGTGCAGAGCGTCCGAAAGCTTGTCCTCGATCGCCCGCGTGGTTTCTTGCCAATGCACCGGATCGTCAAGCCAGTCGGGACGATTGGCAACGAAGGTCCAGGTGCGAATATGCGCGATGCGCCGCGAAAGCGTATCGATGTCCCCGTCCGTCCGGTCGGTGGCGGCGATCTCGCGCGCGAACCAGTCGCTGGGGATGGTACCGGCGCCGGCGACGAATCCATAGAGGGTCGTGATCAGTTCGGCGTGCTGCGCGGGCGCGATGCGCCGATAGTCCGGGATCTGGCAGACCTCCCAGAGCTTCTCCACCGCGCGCGGGCTCGTGGCCAGCGCACGCACATCCGGATCGCGGGCGGCATGCTCGAGGGCGGCGATGTCGTCGCCGCCCGGCGCGCGCGTGAGGCCGGTCTCGCGCGGCGCGACGGCGAGGCTGTCCTGCAGACGGGCGAGGGAGCCGAAGTCGAGCTCCGGATTGCGCCATTGGAGGACGCGCACGGCATCGAAATTGTGGCTCTCGAGTCGCTGCACCAGCTCCGATTCGAGCGGCGGGCAGCGGCCGGTCGAGCCGAAGGTTCCATCGCGCATGTGACGCCCGGCACGGCCGGCGATCTGGGCGAACTCGGCCGGGTTGAGGCGGCGGAACTGGAAGCCGTCGAATTTCCGGTCGGAGGCGAAGGCGACGTGGTCGACGTCGAGGTTCAGCCCCATGCCGATGGCATCGGTGGCGACGAGGTAGTCGACCTCGCCGGACTGGTAGAGCGCCACTTGCGCATTGCGCGTGCGCGGCGACAGCGCGCCGAGCACGACGGCGGCGCCGCCGCGCTGGCGGCGGATCAGCTCGGCGATGGCATAGACCTCGTCGGCCGAGAAGGCGACGACGGCGCTGCGCCGCGGCAGCCGGGTGATCTTCTTCTCGCCCGCGAAGGTCAGCGTCGACAGCCGCGCGCGCGACACGATGCTGACGCCCGGCAGCAACCGCTCGACGAGGCCGCGCATGGTCGCGGCGCCGAGCACCAGCGTCTCGCTCCGGCCGCGCATCGACAACAGGCGCTCGGTGAAAACGTGGCCGCGGTCGAGGTCGGAGGCGAGCTGGATCTCGTCGATGGCGACGAAGGCGACGTCGAGATCGCGCGGCATCGCCTCGACGGTCGAGACCCAGTAGCGCGGCCGCGCCGGAATGATCTTCTCCTCGCCGGTGACGAGCGCCACCTGCTCGACGCCGGCCCGATCGACGACGCGACCATAGACCTCGCGCGCGAGCAGGCGCAGTGGCAGGCCGATGAGGCCCGACTCGTGGCCGAGCATGCGCTCGATGGCGAGGTGGGTCTTGCCGGTGTTGGTCGGGCCGAGCACCGCGGTGACGCCGCGGCCGCGGGCGACCGCCGGCGTGCCCGGCGAGAAGGCGAAGGTGGTGGACGTCAGGACGATCTCCGGAGGCGCGTCGAGCTGCACGCGCCGAGGTTGCATTCACCTGTAGCGACTCGCAGGGAACGAGTCTCGAACGAATCGGGGCCGAATCGATGACTCGCGCAGAGTCGGGATTCGTTCACGTCCAGATCTGGGGCCTCGGCGCCCATTCCGCCACAAGCGCACGGGTCGACGAGAAAATTCGGCATCGAGTCGGCAGCCGGGCGCCGCGCCGCCCGCCTCAGGGTTGCGCAGCCTCGGCGGGGGCGGCCGGCGGCGTCTCGGCCT
>JAEZCD010000235.1 GCA_023430145.1 Pseudomonadota bacterium | reverse complement strand
GAGGACGACGAAGGAGCGGGGAGCTCGGCCGGGGACGACACCTGAGCTTCTCCGCCGCCCCCTACTTCCCCACCACCTCGACGCGGCCGGCCTCGGTGCGGCCGAAGCGCTCGGGCCGGTACATGTCCTCCACCGTCGCCGGCGGGTGGATGTACTGGCCCGGCGAGACGGCGCGGATCACATAGGCGGCCCCGAACACCGGCCGGTCGTCCTCGCGCCGCTTGTAGGCGGCGACGAAGCGGTCGTCGCGGAACTCGGTGTGCACCGGCTGCTTCTCCGAAATCTCCTTGAGGAAGGTGAAGGCCTTCAGCGAGTCCGAATCCGCAAGCCGCGGATTGTCGATCTCGAACCCCGCCGGCAGCCGGTCGACGAGCAGCACGTCGGCGGTCTCCGGCTTCGGCTCGGTGACGTCGAGGACGACGACGAGCCGCGTCGTCTGCGTGACGCGGTCCGGCTTCACCTCCTTGCCGTCGAGGTCGAAATAGCGGCGCGTGATGCTGAAGCCGTGCTCGGCGCGCGGCTCGGGGATGCGTGGCGAGCCGGTCGCCACGACGATCGCCTGCGCCTCGTCGGCGCCGCGGTTCTGCACCGTCACCGGCTGTGCCGCGAGCTCGGCCGCCTTCATCGTCCGCGACAGCGGCCCGCTGTGCGGCGCGCCGTCGACCGTCAGCTGCAGGCGCTGCGCGGCCTCGGCCATCGACTGCGCGGCCATCACCAGCCAGGCGTTCTCCTGCGTGCTCGTGTAGCGCCGCTTCGCCCGCTCCTCGGCGATGTCGCGCAGCAGCACCGGCACGAGAGTCTGCGCCGTCCCGCTCTCGGAGATCAGCGTCAGCACCGCGGCACGGTCGCGCAGGATGCTGCCATAGTCGTCGCGGGCGCGGTCGGTCTCGCTGGCGAGCGCCTCGCGGGCGCTCTGCATCGCCTTCTCGGCGCGCGTCCGGTCGCCGAGGAGGGCGAGCGCGCCGGCGATCTGGGCGCGGGCGAGAGCGGTGCCGAACGTCTCCAGCTTCTCCTCGGCGAAGTAGCGCAGATCGCCGAGCGGCGCGCGGCCGTTGCGTGCCAGCACGTAGAGCGCATAGGCGACGCCGGCGCCCTTCCCCTCCTCGAAGTCGGTCGAGTAGGAGAGCTGGTTGCGGAGCTGGTCGAGCGCCTGCGTGACGGCGGCGTCCGGCACCGTGTGTCCCTTCTCCCGCGCCCGGGTCAGGAAGTCGGTGACGTAGGCGTTGAGCCAGAGATCCTCGTCGCCGACCGTCCACAGGCCGAAGCCGCCGCTGCCGGACTGCCTCGTCAGCACGCGCTCGATGGCCGCATCGATGCGCCCGTCGAGCGCCGGGTCGATCGGCATCGCCACGGCCTTGGCGAGCTCGTTGGCATAGAGCAGCGGCATGGCGCGGCTCGTGATCTGCTCCGAGCAGCCATAGGGGTAGCGGTCGAGTTCGGCGAGCAGCGCCGGCACGTCGATCGCCGAGGACGGGGCGATGGCGATCGCCACCGAGCCGGAGCCGGGCACGAAGTCGGCCAAGAGGTCCGGCGAGATCGTCACGCTGCCTGTACGCGGCGCCAGCGCCGTCACCATGCGGCGGCTGATGTCGGGCAGCGTCGGCCGCACGCCGAGCGCGTAAGAGCGCTCCATGATGCGCCCGTCCGGGCCGGTCACCTTCACGCCGACATTGGCGACGCCGACGCCGGTGCCGGTGGCGGCGACCGTGGCTGCGCCGCGGCCGCCCGCCGCCAGGTCGATGGTGCGCGACAGATCCTCGGCCGGCAGCGTCACCGGGCCGTCGACGCTGAGGTCGACCCGGTGCGCCCCGGGCGCGCCGCGGACATTGGCGAAGTCGAAGTGCAGCGTCGACCTGTCGCCGGCGGCGAGGAAGCGCGGCAGCGTCGCGGTGACGACGACAGGGTCGCGCACGAGCACGTCCGCCTCGGCATGGCCGAGCTTGCTCCGGCTCCAGGCGACCGCCATCACGCGGACGGTGCCGTTGAAGGGCGGTATGTCGAAGCCGACCTCCGCCGCGCCGTCCGGGCCGGCGACCGCGACGATGCCGGAGAACAGCGCCACCGGCGCCTCGGTCGGCGGTGCGCCGACGATGCCTTCGTCGCCGCCGTCGCCGCCGGAGCGGACCGTGCCCGGCGTCGCCCGCATGCCGTCGATCAGCTGCCCGTAGAGGTCGCGGATCTCGGTCGCGAGCTTGCGCTGGGCGAAATACCAGTCCTCCGGTGCCGGCGCCTTGTAGCGGGTGAGATTGAGGATGCCGACATCGACCGCGGCCACCGTCACATAGGCCTGCTCGCCGGGTGCGAGGCCGGTCACCCGGAGCGGGATCGTCATCCGGTTGCCCGGCTCCATCTCGGCCGGCGCGTCGAGTTCGATCGCGAGCGTGCGCGGCGCGCGGTCGAGGCCGATCCAGGCGACGCCGACGGCGCGGCCCGGCATGCGGCCGGCGGCGACGTCGAGCGGACGGTGCAGCAGGGCGACGGCGTAGGCACCGGCACCCCAGCTCGCCTCGACCGGGATTCTCACCTCGGTCGGCTTGTCCTCGACGTCGATCGTCCGCGCGACATGCGTGGAATTGCCGACGACGACGATGGTCGCCTTGCCGGCGAAGCGCGGCTCGAGCGTCAGCCTCGCCTCCTCGCCGACGAGGTAGCTCGGCTTGTCGAGCACGAGGCGAACCAGGTCCGGCGTCTCGGCCGAGGCTTCGGCATACCAGCCGGCCTCGAAGTCGACGCTTGTGACGGTCGCCTCGGCGCCGCCCATCGACACTTCGAGCCGGTACTGGCCGTAGCCCACCGGCGCCTCTATGCGGACCGGGCCGGCGGCGGTCGCCGCCACCGTTCCGCCGCCGATGCGGGCCGTCGTCTCGAACGTCTCCGAGCGCCAGCGACCGCCCTCCGAATACCATTGGAAGCGCGTATTTACTCGCAGCAGCGACCAGGCGACGGCCGGCCGGTCGAGCAGCGTGCCGTCCGGCGCGGCGACGATCACGTCGAACTTCGCGAGCTCGCCGTTCGGCACCTGGTCCTCGAACAGCGGTTTCACGCCGATCGCAGATCCCGCGCGGGCGACGGGCAGCGTCACGGCGCGCGAGACGGCGCGGCCGCCCGCCTCGGTGACGCGGACCGTGATCTCGGCCTCGAGCGGCTGCGCGGTCGCCGGCAGGTCGCCGAGCGAGACGGAGAGACTCGCCTTGCCGTCGGCGTCGAGCGTCACCGGGCCGATCTCGGCGCGCACGTCGGTGATCTCGTCGTCCTCGACGCCGAAGCGGTAATCCTTCAGCGCGCCGGGCGCCGCCTCGGCCACGGAGACCACGGCCTCGCCATCGGCCTCGAGCCCCGCCGCGGGTGCGCCATAGAGATAGCGCGAGGCGACGGCGATCTCGGTCTCTCCGGTGCGGGACAGCGTCTCCGCCTGCGGCTCGAGCGTCACCTCGATGCGCTCCGGCAGATAGTCCTCGACCAGGAACTTGGTCTCGCCGACGGGCGGCCGCTTCGGATCGGCAAAAGCTTTCAGCCGCCAGGTGCCGGTCATCGCCGTCGGCTGGATCGGCAGCGACAGCACGCGCCCGCCAAAACCCTGATCGCCGACGAGCACGCTGCGGTACTCGACCCCGTCCGGCCGCTCGGCGACGAGCGTCAGCGGCACGTCGGGGAGGGCATTCGCCTCCGCGTCGCGGGCGAGCACGGTGGCGTGCACCGTCTCGCCGGGCCGGTAGACGCCGCGCTCGGTGTAGAGGAAGGCGTCGATCGGCCCGGGCGCCTCGCGTCCGGCGACGCCGCGGTCGGTGAGGTCGAAGCCCGGCTGCGTCAGATCGAGGAAGGCGTAGTCGCCGTCCTTCTCGACGACGAGGACGGCGGGCTCGGAGCCGCCGGTGCCGCGCACGAGGCCGGGTGGGAATGCGACGACGCCCTCGGCGTCGGTTCTCGCGGTCGCCAGCACCTCGTTGTTCTTGGCGAGCACACGCACGCCGGCCTCCGCGACCGCGGTCGCCGAGGCGAGCGAGCGGACCACTGCGACGAGGCCGCTGTCGCCGGAGAAGCTGGAGATGCCGAGGTCGGAGACGATGAACCACTGCGTCGCGCGCGGCCGCCAGTCGTCCTCGTCGCTGGCCTTGGTCTTCGGCTGGGCGACCATGACGTAGACGCCGGGCGCCGTCTGGCCGACGGTGGTGTCGATCGGGAAGGCGGTGGTGACGTCCTCGTTCTGCCGGCGCTCGACGGCGAGCTCGCCCGACCAGATCTTCGTGCCCTTCTCGTCGGCGAGCCGCTCGGCCTCGTAGCTGCCGATCTGGGTCTGGAAATCCTCGTCGACGATGTCGGCGACGAGCGCCCGGTCGCCGATGCGGAAGATTTCGACCTTCACCGCGTCGGTGTTGGTGGAGACGACCGGGATGCCGCGCTGGCCGGTCTTCGGCAGCACGTAGTTGCGCCCCGTGAAGCGCACTTCGGGCTTGCGGTCGCGAATGAAGATCGAGATCTCGACCGGCTTCTCCAGCACCTCGCCGACGGTCGAGGGAACGCCCGGCCGCACCGTGAAGGCGTAGCGCTCGCCGTGCTTCAGCCCGTCGAGGCAGAGCTGCTCGTCCTTGGCGGTGACCGTCACCTCCTTGCCGTCCTGCACCGCCACGTAAGGAGAGTAATCGCTCTTGGTGTTGGCGAGCGGATCGGAGAATTCGACGCAGGCCCGCGGCGTCAGGGCGTCCGTATCCACCGAATGGTCGACGACACGGAAGCCGTGCTCGTCGCGCAGCTCCTCATAGGTGGTGCGGACGTCCTCGACGTCGGCGAGGGCGAGGCTGGCGCGATAGGCGTTCAGCGCCGGACGCCACTCCTCCCGGTCTGCCAGGGCGCGGCCGACCAGGGCGAGCGCCTCCGCCTTGCCGGCCGGCGTCGTCGCGCGCTGGAAGGCGAGATAGGCGAGGGCGGCGGCGCGCTGCCGGATGGCTCTCGTCGCGCCGTCGCTGGAGCCCGAGATCTCCAGCATCGCCTCGGCGAGCTTCATCCAGACTTTCGCATCGCGCGGCGTCAGCACGGCGGCGGCCGAGAAGGATTCGACGGCGCGCTGGTACTCGCCCCTGTCGAGCTGCTCCTGGCCGAGCTTGGTCAGCTGCGGCGCCTTGCGGTTGCCGGGCTTCGTCAGCGTCTTGATCTCGCCCTCGAGCCGGATGCCCGCGTCGCCGAGATCCTGGTTGACGTAGGGCGGGGCCGTCTGGGCTGCTGCGGCGGTCACGCCGAGAACGAGCGCGAAAGCCGCGCCAAGACGCGTCAGCCAGCTGCGCATGGATGCCTCCGAAGACCCCGCGCGCCAAGCGGGGGCCAAATCAACACTGCCCCGGGGGGCGACTCTAGCCGATGCCGCGGGAGCGGCCAACGGGCGCGTGGCGTCATCGCGGACCTGCGTCGGCTCGTCGTCCAGTGCAAGGCCTCTTGTAAGTCTCGTCGTCCTCCGCGGAGGCGGAGGACCCAGCTTTCTACCTCTTTCCCGCGAGGAAAAAGACTGTATCCTCCGCCTTCGCGGAGGATGACGGCCGGGATTAGGGTGCGTGTGATGTGGCACCTTCCTCCACGCCCATTTGTCTACCGCGCACGCCGAATCTGCGGGAAGCTCGGCGCCGGAGTCCCGCCAGCCAACATCCCCATGTCAGCCGAGACCGCCGACCCAACCCGAGTGCCGGCCGCCGCGCGGTCCCTCTTGCCCCTGACCATCGCAGCGCTGTTCCTGTCGGCGGCGCTGCTGTTCGCCGTGCAGCCGATGTTCGCGAAAATGGTGCTGCCGCGGCTCGGCGGGGCGCCGGGCGTCTGGTCGGTGGCGATGGTGTTCTTCCAGGCGATGCTGCTCGCCGGCTATGCCTATGCGCACCTGCTCGTGCGCCATCTGTCGCCGCGCGCCGGCGCCATGGTGCACCTTGCGGTGCTCGTCACGGGGCTCGTCTTCCTGCCGCTCGGCCTCGCCGAAGGTTGGGGCAGGCCGCCCGACGAGGGGCAGATCTTTTGGCTGCTGGGCCTGTTCGCGGTATCGGTCGGCGCGCCGTTCTTCGCCATCGCCGCCAACGCGCCGCTGCTGCAGGCCTGGTATTCCCGCTCGGGCGCGTCGGGCGCGCAAGACCCTTACTTTCTCTATGGTGCCTCCAATCTCGGCAGCTTCATCGCCCTTCTCGGCTATCCGATCCTGATCGAGCCGCAGCTGCGCCTCGGCATGCAGGCCTGGGTGTGGTCGGGCGGCTATCTGGTGCTCGGCTGCCTCGTGGCGCTGCTCGCCCTGCGGTCGGCGCGCGGCGAAGCGGCCCGTGCGGGGGCGCCGTCATCGCCGCCGCCGGCGGTCTCCCAATGCCTCGGATGGATCGCCTTCGCCTTCGTGCCCTCGGCGCTGCTGGTCGCCGTCACCGCGCACATCACCACCGACATCGCCGCCGCGCCGTTCCTCTGGGTGATCCCGCTCGCCCTCTATCTGCTCACCTTCGTGCTCGTGTTCCGCGAGAAGCAGGTGCCGCGGCCGCTCTGGTTCGCCACGCTCCTGCCGATCCTCGTGGCCGTCGTGCTGCTGAACCTCATCATGGTGCTGCCGCTGTCGATGCCCATGACGCTCGGGCTGCATCTGGCGACCTTCTTCGTCGCCGCAATGGCCGCCCATGCCCGGCTCTACGCCGCGCGGCCAGCGGCCGACCGGCTGACGGCGTTCTACCTCTTCATGTCGCTCGGCGGCGTGCTCGGCGGCGCCTTCGCCGGCCTCGCGGCCCCGTACGTCTTCTCGAGCATCGTCGAGTATCCATTCCTGCTGGTCGCCTCCGTTGCGGTGCTGATCGCCAGGGAGCCGACGCTGCGCATCCAGCTTCTCGCCGGCCTCCTGATCATCGCGGCGGCCGTCGCGCTCGTCGCCGCGGCGCAGGCCACCGGCTACACGGTCCCGCCGGGCCGCAGCGCTGCCCGGGATTGGGCGCTGGTTGCGATCGCCTGCGTGGCGATCGTCACCGTAGGCCTGCCGGTCGTATCGGCCGCCGTTCTGGCCTTCCTGATACTCGTCGGGCCCGCCTTCGAGAAGGGCTCGCGCGACGGCCTCGTCACCCGCAGCTTCTTCGGCGTCCACCGGGTGCGCGACGTCTCGCCGAACACGCGGCGGCTGCTCCTGCACGGCACGACGGTTCACGGTGCGCAGCGGCTGGAGAAGGGCAAGCTCGCCGGTGGCCCGCCCGAGCCGCTCACCTATTACCACCCGGGCAGCCCGATGGCGGAGGCGCTGCGCATCCTGCGCGACACCAATGGCTGGCGCCTCTCGCCGGTCGGCATCGTCGGCCTCGGCGCCGGCTCGCTCGCCTGCTACCGCGAGGTCGGCGAGCGCTTCGAGTTCTTCGAGATCGATCGAAAAGTCGTCGAGATCGCCCGCGACCCTCGGCTCTTCACCTTTCTTTCCGAATGCGCTCCCGATGCGCCGATCCGGCTCGGCGATGCACGCCTGACGCTCGCGGACGCCCCGCCCGGCTACGAGGTGCTGATGATCGATGCCTTCTCGTCGGACGCCATCCCTGTGCACCTGCTCACCCGGGAGGCGGTCGAGCTCTATTTCCAAAAACTGCAGCCGCACGGCGTCGTCCTGCTGCACATCTCCAACCGCCACCTCGACCTCGAGCCGGTGGTAGCGGCGATCGCTCACGACCTCGGGCTCGTCGCCTGGCTGAAGCAGGAATCACTGACGCCGGACGGCCTCGCCAAGGGCCATTCCGGCTCGACGGTGATCGTGCTCGCACGCCGCGATGCGGACCTCGGCAGCCTGCCCGCCGACGGCTGGACGCAGGTTTCCGGCGACTCCGCCGTCGCCGCCTGGACGGACGACTATTCGAACATCCTCGGCCTGCTCCTGAAGAAATACGCCGGCCAGTGATCGGTGGCGGCGTGCCGGAAGCGGCCTCAGGGCGTCTTGATGGTGACGCGCCTATAGCGCGGGTAGCTCTCCGAGAACTGGTTGATCAGCCCCACGCGCCCTTCCGTATAGGTGGAATCGCGCTTGGAGCAGATGAGCTTTTTCCCGTAACGCAGCTCGATGAGATCGCCCTCGGCGCTGATGGTGACCGTCGTCTCGGCGTCCTTCGGGAACTTGAAGATCTCTTTCTGGCACAGCAGCTCGGCATCGCCGTCGCCCGTGAAGTCGACCGCGAGCTTGTCGAAACGGTAGAGGGAGAAGATCATGAAGTCGCCGACGAGGAACGAGGCCTGCGCGACGTAGCCGGACACCCGTACGCCCTTGACCTTGCCGCGGATCAGCGGCCCGCCGCCGAACGTGTTCTTCGGGTTGACATTCAAGTCCGTCCGGACGGTGACATCCCCGAACTTGCCCTTGTAGAGCGCGACCGGCTGCACCGGGTCGACCTTGCTCTGGATGATCGGCGTGTAGCCGGACTTCTTGACCACCCAGTCCTGGGTCGCCGCGCTCCAGCCCTTCGCATCGGAAGGCTTCTTGAAGACGAACTCCAGCGTCGCCGACGCGGCGGGTGCGGACATTGCGAGCAGGGTGACGGCGAGAGCGCAGGAGAGCCGCAGGCTCTGCGACGGCATGCTTTTCCTCCACGACATCTCATCTCTCCGGTGAGTTGGCGAGCGCGGGAAAGAGGGCGCCGAGGCAATTCTGCCCCAAAGAGGAGACTATGCCTAGGTCATAGACCCATAACCGATCCCCGCCCCGAATGAAGGCCGATTGATTGCGGCGTGGGATCGGGGACGATGATGGCACGCTTTCGATCCGACGGATCGCGAGTGGTGGGTGATCCAGCCGTCCTTGCCCAGCAAGGTGCGCGCCAAGCCGTGGGGGGACGACCGCGAGCGGTGAACGGCAATTTCCGGTGGCTCAGGGCTGGCAGCCCCGCGGCATAGCGGAGCACAACGCCTGCGCGCGCTTGCCGCGACTCGGCGCTGCCGGTAGTCCTCCCCCATGGGCGCGAAAACCGACATCCCCGGACCGATCGAACCCGTCAGCCTGCGCGAGGCGCTCGAGGAGCGCTACCTCGCCTATGCGCTGTCGACCATCACGAGCCGCGCGCTGCCGGACGCGCGCGACGGGCTGAAGCCCGTCCACCGCCGCGTGCTGTGGGCGATGCGGCTGTTGCGCCTCGATCCGGACCAGGGCTTCAAGAAATGCGCCCGCGTCGTCGGCGACGTGATCGGCAAGTTCCATCCGCACGGCGAGCAGGCGGTCTACGACGCCCTCGTGCGGCTCGCGCAGGATTTCGCGCAGCGCTATCCGCTGGTCGACGGGCAGGGCAATTTCGGCAATATCGACGGCGATAACGCCGCCGCCATGCGCTACACCGAGGCGCGGCTGACCGATGTCGCCGCCCTGCTGCTCGACGGGCTCGACGAGAACGCGGTCGATTTCCGCACCACCTATGACGGCGAGGAGCGCGAGCCGGTCGTCCTGCCGGCCGCCTTCCCAAACCTGCTCGCCAATGGCGCGCAGGGCATCGCCGTCGGCATGGCGACCTCGATCCCGCCGCACAACGCCGCCGAGCTCTGCGATGCCGCGCTCGCCATGATCGAGACGCCTGCGATCGCGCCGGACGAGCTTTTGAAGTTCGTGCAGGGGCCGGACTTCCCGACCGGCGGCGTCGTCGTCGACACGCCGGCTTCGATCGCCGAGAGCTACCGCACCGGCCGCGGCTCGTTCCGGGTGCGCGCCCGCTGGACGAAGGAGGATCTCGGCCGCGGCGGCTGGCAGATCGTCGTCACCGAGATCCCCTGGACGGTGCCGAAGAGCCGGCTCGTGGAAAAGATCGCCGAGCTGCTCACCGAGAAGAAGCTGCCGCTGCTCGCCGACGTGCGCGACGAATCCACCGAGGACGTGCGCCTCGTGCTCGAGCCGCGCTCGCGAACCGTCGAGCCCGATCTCTTGATGGGCTCGCTGTTCAAGCTCACCGAGCTCGAGACGCGCATCCCGCTGAACCTCAACGTGCTGGCCGGCGGCCAGGTGCCGATGGTCGTCGGCCTCAAGGAGGCGCTGCGCCTCTGGCTCGACCACCGGCGCGAGGTCGTCGCGCGCCGCGCCCGCCACCGGCTCGATGCGATCGAGAAGCGGCTCGAGATTCTCGAAGGCTTCCTCGTCGCCTATCTCAACATCGACGAGGTGATCCGCATCGTCCGCCATGAGGACAATCCGAAGGCCGAGCTGATCCGCCGCTTCGACCTCACCGACGTACAGGCGGACGCGGTCCTCAATCTCCGCTTGCGGGCGCTGGCCAAGCTCGAAGAGATCGCCATCCGCAAGGAGCATGACGGTCTCGTCCGCGAGCAGGAGACGCTGCAGGCGCTGCTCGCCTCCGAGAAGCGGCAGTGGCGCAAGGTGGCTGCCGAGATCAAGGAGGTCCGCAAAGAGTTCGGGCCCGACACGGCGCTCGGCAAGCGGCGCACGACCTTCGCGGTCGCCTCGGAGGCGCAGGAGATCGACGTCGCCGCCGCCCTCGTCGAGCGCGAGCCGATCACCGTCGTGCTCTCGACCAAGGGCTGGGTGCGGGCGCTGCGCGGCCACGTGGAGGACGTTTCCGGCCTGACCTTCAAGGGCGACGACCACCTGAAGCTCGCTCTGCACGCCGAGACGACCTCCAAGCTGCTGCTCGTCGCCTCGAACGGAAAAGTGTTCACGCTCGACGGCTCGAAACTGCCGGGCGGGCGGGGGCAGGGGGAGCCGGTGCGCCTGATGGTCGACCTCGAGGAGGCGGCCGAGCCCGTCGACCTCTTCGTCCACCGGCCGGGCGCGGCACGACTGTTCGCGACCACCGACGGTCGCGGCTTCCGGGTGCCGGAAGACCAGCTCGTCGCCGGCACGCGCAAGGGCAAGCAGGTGGTCAATGTCGACGCGCCGGCCGAGGTCAAGGCGGCGGTGCCGGTCGAGGGCGATACGGTCGCGGTGGTCGGCGAGAACCGCAAGCTGATCGTCTTCCCGCTCGCGCAGCTGCCCGAGATGGCCCGCGGCCGCGGCGTCCGCCTGCAGCGCTACCGCGACGGCGGCCTGTCGGACGTGCGCACCTTCAAGGCCGCCGACGGCCTCGCCTGGATGGACAGCTCCGGCCGCACCTGGACGGTGACCGAGCTGATGGACTGGCAGGGCAATCGCGCCGATGCTGGGCGCCTGCCGCCGAAGGGCTTTCCGAAGACCAACCGTTTTGCCCCGGAGGAGACCGCGCCGCGGCCGCTGCCGGGCGCGAACGGGAAGAAGTAGCCGGCCTGTTCCAACCTCGCGCAAGCCCCTCCGCTCGTCGTCCTGCGGCTCGACCGCAGGACCATCTTCGCGGACGCCCGACGGTAGAAAGATGGATCCTGCGCTTTCGCGCAGGATGACGAGGGAGGAGCCGGCCAGCTTCCCCGCAGGGCCGCGATCCCATAGGACATGGGCGGATCAACGGGACCGCGACCGATGCTCGCCAAAGCCGCCGCCTGCGCTCTCGCCGCTGCCGCGATGCTCTCGCCGGCACTCGCCGCCGACAAGCCAACCGTGCGCCCGGTGCCGGGCACCGACTGCCCGACCTTTCCCGCCGACAGCTGGTTCCACGCCGACATCAGCGGCCTGCCGGTGCACAAGAAGAGCGCCGCGTGGATGAAGAACATGTCCTCGGACCGGAACCTGCACCCGGATTTCGGCCCCTCCTACGGCGAGCAGAAGGTCCCCTACGGCATCCCGATCACCGTCGTCGATGGCCGCCACCCGAAGGTGAAGGTGCGCTTCCGCTATGCGAGCCAGAGCGACCGCGTGCGCTACCCGCTCGGGGACGACACCAAGGTCGAGGGCGGGCAGTACAAGTCCGGCGACCGGCATACCGTGGTGATCGATCGCGACACGTGCCGTCTCTACGAGACATGGGCGACGGCCCGCGACGGCAAGAAATGGTCCGCGGGCAGCGGCGCCGTGTGGGATCTCGAGAGCTACGATCTGCGTCCGGACGGATGGACCTCCGCGGATGCCGCCGGTCTGCCGATCATGCCGCTGCTCCTGCGTTGGGACCTTGTTCGCAAGGGCAAGGTCGACCACGCCATCCGCTTCACCACCGATGTCACCGACAGGAGCTATCTCTGGCCGGCGCGGCACCAGGCCGGCTCGGTGAACGATCCGGACTATCCGCCGATGGGCGCGCGGTTCCGGCTGAAGAAGGGCTACGCGATCGAGGGCTCGCTGCGCGCCGACACCAAGGCGGTGCTGGAAGCGATGAAGCGCTACGGCCTCGTCCTCGCCGACAACGGCTCGCCCTGGTATTTCCAGGGCACCGCGGACAAAAATTGGCCGAAGGGGCTGATCGAGGAGCTGAAGCAGATCCCGGCGTCGGCCTTCGAGGCGGTCGACACGTCCTCGCTGATGATCTCGGAGGACAGCATGCGGGTGAAGGCGAAGTAGCCTGCACCTGGCCCATCCCCGCGCAAGCGGGGATCCAGCCGAACTATTGCCTTCGCTTGAAAGTCTGGGTCCCCGCATTCGCGGGGACGAGCGGTCCGAGGCCCTCTGAGCCCCTTGGCCTCAGAGGCGGTAGCGGATCTGGTCGGTCCAGAAGCGCTCGAGCCGCAGCAGGGCCTGGTTCATGGTCCGGAAATCCTCCGGGCCGATGCCGCCGACCTGCTCGATCGTCTTGATGTGCTTGGCATAGAGCGCGTCGACGATGTCGTGCACCTCCATGCCCTTCTCGGTGAGGCGGATGCGCACCGAGCGGCGGTCGACGCGCGAGCGCTGGTGGTGCAGGTAGCCGGCCTCGACCAGCTTCTTCAGGTTGTAGGAGACGTTGGAGCCGAGATAGTAGCCGCGCGTGCGCAGCTCGCCGGCGGTCAGCTCGGCATCGCCGATGTTGTAGAGCAGCAGCGCCTGCACGCTGTTGATGTCGGAGCGGCCGCGGCGGTCGAACTCGTCCTTGATGACGTCGAGGAGCCGTCGGTGAAGGCGCTCGACGAGGGTCAGCGACTCCAGATACAGCGGCTGCACGTCGCTCGGCCGGGCCTGGCGGTCAGCGGGTTCGGCAGCTCGTGCCAGAGTCTTCATCGTGTCAGCCCCTCGTCGTTGCCGTGGCATTCGCTGTATCCTCGCCACTTGTGTAGCAACTTAAGAGCACCGGATGAAAATGCGCTTAAAGACGTTGCTGAAATTTGTCTTTATTTCCGCCTAAGCTGGAGTAAGGGATGGTAAAGCTGAACCGATCGTTGCGGGACATTAAGCGAAAAGTTTACTCTTCCGGCTCGTAGCCGGCGCGGATGGCCAGATACGCATAGCCGCCGAGCGCGGCGAGCTCGTAGACGAGCACGAACCAGAGCCGCGCGAACACCTCCGGCAGCACGATGAACACGCCGAGCTGGCTCGCCGCCGCGAACAGCCACATCACCGCACCCCAGGAGGGCGCCATCCACAGGCCGACGGCGGCGACGAGGTCGACGATCGCGAAATAGATCGTCGCACCCTGCCAGGCGCTCGATTCCTGGCTGAAGCCGGCCGCGCCGTAGCCGACCCCGAGCAGCTGCGACCAGTGGAACAAGCCCTTCAGCAGCTCGAGGCCGGCGAGGACGCGCGTGTAGAGGAAGAGGTTGGCCGCCCAGCGGCCCTGCGGCCCCCCCTCGTGCCCGGGCTCGCCCTCCGGCTCGTCCACGACCTCCGGCGCTGCCGACAAGAATCTTCTCAAGCCCGAAACCATGCCTTGCGCCATGCCGCCGTGGGGTGACTCGCGCGCACCATAGCGCAGCTCGCGCCGCCGGGCAGTCGCGGCGCAGGCCCCGGCGAGGAAGTCGGCCCCGGCGACGAACTCCCGCATTGCTGTGCGTCAATGAGGCGTTTTTGGACTTTGTCCAATGTGCTATTCGTTCAGCGCCGATACAGCCGGGCCGGCGTAGGGATGCGGGCCAGGGAGTACGAGAGCAATGCACGAGCCGATCGGGCGCGTCGCCAAGGCACGCCTTCTCAGGACCGAGCCCCGCAGGCCGGATGCGGCCGAGCTCGCCGCCCGTAGCGGCCCGACGCTGGACCTCGTCCGGCGACCGCGCCGGAACCGCAAGGCGGACTGGTCGCGGCGCCTGATGCGCGAAGAGGTGCTGACGGCCGACGATCTCGTCTGGCCGCTGTTCCTGATAGAGGGGCAGGGGCACCGCGAGGCGGTCTCGGCGATGCCGGGCGTCGAGCGCCTGTCGGTCGACGAGGCGGTGGCCGAGGCCGAGCGCGCCGCCTCCCTACGCATCCCGGCCATCGCGCTGTTTCCCAACACCGATCCCGATGCGCGCGACGCCCGCGGCAGCGAGGCGCTGAACCCGGAGAACCTCGTCTGCCGGGCGCTGCGCGCGATCCGCGAGAGGGTTCCGGAGCTCGGCCTGATCACCGACGTCGCGCTCGATCCCTATACGAGCCACGGCCATGACGGCCTGCTCGACGGGACGACGATCGTCAACGACGCCAGCGTCGAGGTCCTCGTCCGCCAGTCGCTCCTGCAGGCCGAGGCGGGCGCCGACGTCATCGCCCCTTCCGACATGATGGACGGTCGGGTCGGCGCCATCCGCCGCGCGCTCGACGCCGCCGGCCGCACCGACGTGCAGATTCTCGCCTACACGGCGAAATACTGCTCGGCCTTCTACGGTCCGTTCCGCGAGGCGATCGGCACCAGCGCGACGCTGGTCGGCGACAAGCGGACCTATCAGATGGACCCGGCGAACGGCGACGAGGCGATGATGGAGGCCGAGCTCGACGTCGCCGAGGGCGCCGACATGCTGATGGTCAAGCCCGGCATGCCCTATCTCGACATCGTCCACCGCCTGAAGCAGCGCTTCCGGCTGCCGACCTTCGCCTACCAGGTGTCGGGCGAGTACGCGATGATCGCCGCCGCCGCCGAGCGGGGCTGGATCGACGGCGAGCGGGCGATGCTCGAGAGCCTCGTCGCCTTCAAGCGCGCCGGCGCCGACGCCGTCTTCACCTATTTCGCGCCGACGGTGGCCGAGCGCCTCGCAAGGGGCTGAAGGCCGCCGATCCGATTTAGAAGTTCGCTCCTCGGGGCGAACGGCGCCGCGCGGGCGTCGAATCCAGAATTGCTCGTGAAAACTGATAGTTGAGGATCGTTGTTCGATCCTCACCTTCGCAGACGGTCGTGCGGCCGGATGTGGAGGGGCCCGATTCGAGCGCCCTCCCGCCGCCGGCGGGTGAGCCCAGCCGCGGGCGATTTGAGCGAACGGCCCGGCTCGGTTAGAACGCGGCACCTCTCCCCGGACAGTGCCAGCCATGCCCCCAGCCTCTCCGCACGACCAGGCCCGAATCCTCGCCGAGGCGCTGCCCTACATGCAGCGCTACGACGCCGCCACGGTGGTAGTGAAGTATGGCGGCCACGCCATGGGCGACGAGGAGGGGGCGAAAACCTTCGCGCAGGACATCGTCCTCCTCAAGCAGTCCGGCGTGAACCCGGTCGTCGTGCACGGCGGCGGGCCGCAGATCGGCGCCATGCTGAACCGACTCGGCATCAAGAGCGAGTTCGCCGCGGGCCTGCGCATCACCGACCGGGCGACCGTGGAGGTGGTCGAGATGGTTCTGGCCGGCTCGATCAACAAGCAGATCGTCGCCGCCATCAACGGGCAGGGCGCGCGCGCCGTCGGTCTCTGCGGCAAGGACGGCAACATGGTGACGGCGCGCAAGGTGAGCCGCACGGTCGTCGACCCGGGCTCGGCGATCGAGCGCGTCGTCGATCTCGGCTTCGTCGGCGAGCCGGACCGCGTCGACCGCACGGTGCTCGACAGCGTCGCCAAATCCGACCTCGTGCCGGTCATCGCGCCGGTCGCCGCCTCCGAGCAGGGCGAGACCTACAACGTCAACGCCGACACTTTTGCCGGCGCCATCGCCGGGGCGCTGAAGGCCAAGCGCCTCCTGCTGCTGACCGACGTGCCGGGCGTGCTCGACAAGGACAAGCGGCTGATCAAGCAGCTCTCGGTCGAGGAGGCGCGCCGGCTGATCGCCGACGGCACCATCTCCGGCGGCATGATCCCCAAGGTCGAGACCTGCATCGACGCGCTCGAGCAGGGGGTGGAAGGGGTGGTGATCCTCGACGGCCAGGTGCCGCACGCCGTGCTGCTGGAGCTGTTGACCGACCACGGCGCCGGCACGCTGATCACGCGGTGAGGGGTGGGCGACGCGGAGTTTCTTGGTTGCGTAACCCGCAAGCGGCGCTTATCCCAGATCGAGCTATTGTGGGTACTCAAGCTGGGCAGCGCGCGCTGTACTGTGCTCATGCTTCAAGAAGGATGGCCTAGGGCTTGAGTCCAAGTTGGACAATCGCCTCGGTCCATAAGCGCTGATCTCTAGCATACGTCTCGGCAAACTGGCTGGTCGCTTGCCCGCTTGCCTGGGCACCTAGCCTTTCCAGTCCGTTTCTCACCTCTGGGTTACTTACGGCCTCGACGATCGCGTCACTAATCGTCTTGACTATATCGTTAGGTGTGCCCGCGGGCGCAAAAACGCCAAGGTGGTTGACTGCCTCCAGGCGGATGCCCTGTTCCTCGACCGTCTTCACCTCCGGCAACAGTGGCGAGCGAGCCTTTCCCGTTGTCGCCAGTACCCGTACCCTTCCCTCCGCATGCTGCTTGGCGATTGTAGCTGTCTCGACGATAACGACAGGCACTTGACCGCCAAGAAGAGCTATAACAACGTCATTGGAGTTAGAATAGGGAACGAGAGATAACTTCACGTCTATCGCCATACCTAGGAGTCCAGCCACTAACTGCGCCAGAGCGCCACCACCCACAACGCCCCACATCAGATCCTTCCCCACTTCCCTGGCTCGCTTTACAAGCTCTGGAAGGGACTTCATCGGGGAGTCCATCGCCACGGCGATCGCATAGTCAAACTCGGCGACGCCGGCGACGGGACGGAAGTTGTCGGCTAGGTTACGCGCGAAGTCTGGGTTCAGTAGTGGCGAGATCGCAAGTAAGGCCGATGGGGACAACAGCACCACTGATCCGTCCGGCCGCTGGTCCTGCACAAAGGCGGCGCCAACGCGCCCGCCGCCGCCGGGTTTATTCTCCACGACAACCGGATGTCCGGTAGCCACATCGATGCCCTTCGCGAGTATTCGGGCGACCGCGTCCGTCTGACCTCCCGGCGCAAAGGAAACGACGATTTGAAGCAGATGGCCCGGCTCGTGAAGGCCGCTAGCTGGCTTACCAAGGAGCGCCGCTCCAGTCGCGATGCCCGACAACCAGACCGTCCGACGTGAAACTATTCGTCCACTTGTGCGCATGCCGGACTTCCCCGCGGTGTTCCGATTTGAGCCAGCTTTTCTGGCTCGATGAGAATGCCTTCTGTAAAGCCGGAGCGAAGCGCAGATAAATCGACGTTGATCGCGCCACGAAAGTCAGCACCAGCCAAGCAGGCGTTTGTAAAAATGGCGCCATCTAGGTTTGCACCCTTGAATACTGCGAGCTGTAACGGTCCTCGTATTCTATTATTAACTTTTCTCATCATAGAGTTGGCAAAATTTGTGTGTGCTAGAATCGCGCCAGCGAAGTTGGTGCCATCTAGGACGGACCTTTGAAAGGATGCGCCAGATAAATCAACCTTATATAAGTCCGCTTCGCTAAGTGATGCGTCCGTAAAGTTGGCTCCCTTAAGTCGATCATTGTATAAAAAAAAGCTTGCACGGCGAAGTGATTTCATGTTTCTGAAATCGGCAACACAATTATCCTTTTCACAAAGCGGAGACTCAGAAAGCGCGATTGTAATTTTGATCATTGCTTGTTGCTGGATGTCAACTTCTTCGCTCACATCGCGGTTGGGTAGGCCGGTAGTTGTGTCAACCCTAGAAAATAAGCGCTCTGTTGCTCGTGAGATTTGTCCCTTTATCAACGATAGTTCTGATTTTATGTATTCAACTTTATTGATGCTTCTAATTGAATTAAGCAAGGCATCCTGTGCGAGTGGGTTCTTCTCGAAAGCAAATGCATTGATTAGGCTGCTAATCGCTTGCTTTGAATAGGTTTCAGACGAGCTATAAACGGATACACGGTTCGCTGCAGATGCCCTATTTAAGGGATGCTCGGACACGAGTTCTCGGATGAGGGCGGAGAAAGATTCGATCCGAGCACGCTCGGCCTCTGCCTCTGCTCGCTGAGAGGCGAGCTGGCTTGTTTGTAGGCTTACGATTAGACCCCCAATGGCTGCAATCCCGAGAAAAACAGAGCTCAGAGAACCGATCGCTTTTATCCATTCGAGTCGCATGCCGTTGCGAAACGTTTCGTTCTCCCTAACAAGCTTGGCTACCTCGGATTCGACGCGATTAAGTTCTGCCTTGGCGCGATCGTGGATTATTTCATGGGCGAGGAGGGCGTCCGACTCGAGTTCGAGTTTCTTTGTTTCTTGCCGAATCTTGGCGATCTCGGCCTCGAGCTTTTGCTGGGCCATCTGCTCTTGGGTACGTGCGTCCGGCGGGGGCGGCATCATCCAACTCGGGTGAGGCCCTGACAGTCCCCGCCTTGCAGCGACGATAGCCAGGCGAGAGGGCAAAGCATTGCAACGAATGATGCACGCATGCCGCGCATGACACAAGGCCTTGCGTGTGGCGGGTGCCGCCCAGCAACGGCCCTTGCTTCGGGGAGGGGTCTCCCTCGCGTCCTCCGCTCACACGTTCAGCAACAAATACTCCCGCTCCCACGAGCTGATCACCCGCATGAAGGTCTCGAACTCGGCGCGCTTGATCGCGGCGTAGGTGGCGATGAAGGAGGAGCCGAACATCTCCTTCAGCGGCTCGCAGTCCTCGAACTCGCCGACGGCTTCCAGAAGGCCGCGGGGGAGGTCGTAGGCGAGGCCGTGCGCGGAGCCCTCGATCGGGTCGGTCGGCGTCAGCTTCTCGACCATGCCGAGATAGCCGCAGGCGAGCGAGGCGGCGATGACGAGGTAGGGGTTCGCATCCGAGGACGGCACCCGGTTCTCGACCCGGCGCGAATCAGGGCCCGACGGCGGCACGCGGATGCCGGTCGTCCGGTTGTCGTAGCCCCAGGCGACGTTGATCGGCGCCGAGGAGTCGCGCGTCAGCCGCCGGTACGAGTTCACGTAAGGGGCGAGGATGCACATCACCATCGGCAGGTATTTCTGCTGCCCGGCGAGGAAGGAGAAGAATTCTTGGCTCGGCCGGCCCTGCGCATCGGAGAAGACGTTGCGGCCGGTCTTGGCGTCGACGATCGACTGGTGGATGTGCATCGCCGAGCCGGGCTCGTTGGCGATCGGCTTGGCCATGAAGGTGGCGTAGATCTTGTGCTTCAGCGCCGCCTCGCGCAGCGTGCGCTTGAACATGAACACCTGGTCGGCGAGGGCGAGCGGCGCGCCGTGGCGCAGGTTGATCTCCATCTGCGCGGCGCCCTCCTCGTGGATGAGGGTGTCGATCTCGAGCCCCTGCGCCTCGGAGAAGTCGTAGATGTCCTCGAACAGGTCGTCGAACTCGTTGACGGCCTGGATGGAGTAGGACTGCCGGCCGGTCTCCGGACGCCCTGAGCGGCCGACCGGCGGCTTCAGCGGATAGTCAGGATCGGTGTTCGGCTCGACGAGGTAGAACTCGATCTCGGGGGCCACGATCGGCGACCAGCCGCGATGCGCGTAGAGGTCGACGACGCGCTTCAGCAGCTGTCGCGGCGCCACCTCGACCGGGCGGCCGTCGCGGTGGAAGGCGTCGTGCACGACCTGCGCGGTCGGATCGTTCGCCCACGGCACCACGGTCAGCGTGCCGAAGTCGGGCTCCAGCACGAGGTCGGCGTCGGCCGGATCGCCGGAGCCCGGCACGTCCTCGTCGGGATAGTCGCCGGAGATCGTCTGGTGGAAGATCGAGCTCGGCATGTTCATGGTCGGCGCGTTGAAGAACTTCGACGCCGGCATGATCTTCCCACGCGCCACGCCCGCCTGGTCGGGCACGACGCATTCGATCTCCTCGATGCCGCGGGCATGCACCCAGGCGCGGGCCGCCTCGATGGTGGCGACGCCGCGCGCGGAGGCCACCGCCTCGCGCTCGACTGCTTTCGGCTTTCTCATGACACGCTTGGCGTTGACGACATTTGCGCCCGCCCGCCGGCGGCGGTGGGCCGCCCTCCCGCAGCCCGCACGGACCTCGTGCAGGCGGGCGGGAAAGCTCGCGCGCGATGGTGCCGGGCCGGCGCGACGGCGTCAATCGGGGCGGAGTCGGCGCCGGTCGGCGGTGAGCTTGCGACGAAGCGGCCGCTCCCGTCATTGCGAGCGCACTGTTTCCCCCTCCCACGGGCTACGGCATTCACACATCTCTACCCTCCCCCTGAAAGGGGAAGGCCGAGACGGCGAAGCCGTCCGGGTGGGGGTCCTCTGCGGTGACACGGCGGCGAGAAGACCCCCTCTGGCTCGCTACGCGAGTCCGCCTCCCCCTTTCAGGGGGAGGATGGAAGCCTTCCCGACCTGTCGCGATGAGCCACCCGGCGGATGTGTGAATCTCGTAGCCCATGGGGAGAGGGGGTGCCCGCTAAGCGGGCGGGTGAGGGGGTAGGGAGCATCGGAACGAGCGCCGTGACCCCTCATCCGATCGCGCGGCCACCCAAGATCAAGTCCGAGACAGGCTCTTCTCCCCTCGATGGGAGAAGGAAGAGTGTCACCCGAACATGCGGTCGCCCTGCTCGTCGACGATGCGCATGCCCTTCTGCAGCGCCGTGTCGGAGGCCTCGTCGACGGAGGCGGCGAGGTCGGCGCGGATGAAGTGGTGGCGCTTCAGCTCGTCGCCGAAGCGCTTCTCGATCCAGCCGGCGACCTGGAACTGCCCGCCCGCCGGCATCGGCTCGGCGCGGACGACGAACCCTTTGTGCTCGATCTCCTTGCCGGGCACGGGTGCCGCAGGCTCCTTCGCGCCGCCGAGGCCGAACAGCGATTTCAGGAATGACATGGCCGTTCTCCTTGGTGGCTAGGCGGCATCCGAGGCGCGCGAGAGCAGGCCGGCGTCACGCATTTCTTCGAAAAGAGCGATTGCGTCGAGGTCGAAGCCGTTCGGCCAAGTCGGTACGCCGCATTCGATGAAGACGCGGCCGAAAAGCTTCGGATCGCGCAGCGGCTCGACCATCGGACCACCTTCGGCGAGGACGTCCGACAGGTCCCGCACGCCCTGCCACCCGTTCGAGAATCGCAGCCATAGCCGAGATCCATCGAGAGCGCGCACTTCGACGATTTTGACAAGGTCGATCACTCGACGTCAGCTCCCGGGATGCGCTCGAACGGTTGCTTCAGCTTGCCGCGTTCCCAGTTCGCGAGCAATTCGGCTCGCCGCCGTCCCACCCAGGCTCGGATAAGGCGGAGGGCGCCAGGCGGCAAGCTGCCCGCAAGGATGTCCCCGGTCTCGATCACGATCAGAGCCTCGAAGCCCTGGTAGAACACGTGTACGTGCGGGGGCGGGTGATCGCGCCAGTACATCTGGACGACGAACCCGAGAAAGATCGAGATCGTCGGCACGGCGGATCACCACCGAGGGCCCGGCCCTCAATTATCCAAAAAGCTCCGCAGCTTCCGGCTCCGGCTCGGGTGCTTCAGCTTGCGCAGCGCCTTCGCCTCGATCTGGCGGATGCGCTCGCGCGTCACGGAGAACTGCTGGCCGACCTCTTCCAGCGTGTGGTCGGTGTTCATGCCGATGCCGAAGCGCATGCGCAGCACGCGCTCCTCGCGCGGCGTCAGCGAGGCGAGCACGCGGGTCGTCGTCTCGCGGAGATTGGACTGGATCGCCGCATCGATCGGCAGCACGGCGTTCTTGTCCTCGATGAAGTCGCCGAGGTGCGAATCCTCCTCGTCGCCGATCGGCGTCTCGAGGCTGATCGGCTCTTTCGCGATCTTCAGCACCTTGCGCACCTTCTCGAGCGGCATGGCGAGCTTCTCGGCCAGCTCCTCGGGGGTCGGCTCGCGGCCGATCTCGTGCAGCATGTGGCGCGAGGTGCGGACGATCTTGTTGATCGTCTCGATCATGTGCACCGGGATGCGGATCGTCCGCGCCTGGTCGGCGATCGAGCGGGTGATGGCCTGCCGGATCCACCATGTAGCGTACGTCGAGAACTTATAACCCCGGCGGTACTCGAACTTGTCGACCGCCTTCATGAGGCCGATGTTCCCCTCCTGAATGAGATCCAGGAACTGCAACCCGCGGTTGGTGTACTTCTTGGCGATGGAGATCACGAGGCGGAGATTGGCCTCGACCATCTCCTTCTTCGCCTGCCGGGCCTCGCGCTCGCCCTTCTGCACCATCTGCACGATCTTGCGGAATTCCTGGATTTCCAGGCCCGTCTCGGTAGCGAGGTTGTGGATGTCGGCGCGAATGGAGCGGATCGTCTCCTTCTCGCTGGCGACGAAGCCGCGCCAGCCGCGCCCGCCGAGCGAGGCGATGCGGCGGATCCAGTTCGGGTCGAGCTCGGAGCCCTGGTACTGCTTCAGGAAGTCGAGCCGCTCGACGCCGTAGGAATCGGCGAGCCGCATCAGCCGGCCCTCCATGGCGACGAGCCGCTTGTTGATGTCGTAGAGCTGCTCGACCAGCGAATCGATGCGGTTCTGGTTCAGCGACAGGCTTTTCACCTGCGCGACCACCTCCTCCTTCAGCTTCTTGTAGCGGCGCTCCTGGGCCGGCGTCAGCCGCGCGTTCTGCATGCGCTGCTCGACGTTCTGGTCCTGCAGGCGGCGCAGCTTCTTGTACTGGTCGGCGATGGCGTCGAAGGTCGCCACCACGGTCGGCTTCAGCTCGGCCTCCATGGCGGCGAGCGAGACCGAGTTCTCCATGTCGTCGTCGTCGAGGTCGGGCTCGGGCGGGGCGGCGTCCTCGCCGGCGAGCGGCGGCGGCACCACCTCGGCCTCTGCGGCCGGGTCGGCGGGCGCCTGCTTGGCGTCCGGCCCGGCATAGGTGGCCTCGAGGTCGATGATGTCGCGCAGGAGGATCTTCGCGGCGGCGAGGTCGTCGCGCCAGATGATGATCGCCTGGAAGGTGAGGGGGCTCTCGCAGAGCTCGGCGATCATCGCCTCGCGGCCGGCCTCGATGCGCTTCGCGATGGCGATCTCGCCCTCGCGCGACAGGAGCTCGACCGAGCCCATCTCGCGCAGGTACATGCGGACCGGATCGTCGGTGCGCTCGGCCGGCTCGGAGGCGCGCTCGGTCTTGGCCGGGACGGCGCGCGGCGATTCGACGAGCTCGCCCTCGACCTCCTCGGGCTCCTCGGCCTCCTCGCGCGTCTCGGTCTCGGCCTCCTCGGTCTCCGACTCGATGACGTTGATGCCCATCTCGGAGAGCATCGCGAGCGTGTCCTCGATCTGCTCGGAGGTGACCTCCTCGGAGGGGAGCACCTCGTTCAGCTCGTCATAGGTGACATAGCCGCGCTTCTTGGCGGCCTTGATCATCCGGCGGACGGCCTGATCGGAAAGATCGAGGAGCGGGCTGTCGGGGGCGGTCTCCGGTGCCGCGACTTCGCCCTCTTCCTTCACCGTCGCCTTGGTCGCCATGCAGTGCGCGCTCCGTTCGGAGAGGTTCGCCGCAGCGCCGCCGACCACCGGAACCGCATCCGCTGGCCGCCATCCGTCGCTGTCGAGAACCTCCGGGAAATGACCAATTGGCGGACTTCCGCCTTAAGTCCGCATTAAACCTCGTCGGGCGGCCGGGCCTCCGGCCTCACTCAGAGCGACCGGACGGGCCGCCCGGAGGCGCCGCCGAATCCCTCGATCGCGGCCTCGGATCCCTCGACCGCGCGCAGACCCCGCTGCACCTCGACGACCCGGCGGAAGTTGTCCTCGCTCGGCTCCTGTCCAAGGGCTGCTTCCGCTGATCGAAGCTCGTTATGTAACGCGCTCACCTTGACATGCAAGGCCAGAGCGTGACGGAAGCCGGTTTCGGCGTCGGTGACGGCCGTGCCGGCGTCGGTCCACCACTCCCGCCGGCCGCGTACGCCGCTCTCGATCCGCTCCAGCACCGCTCCCTGGCCCGAATCGACGATCGCCTGCCGCACGGAAGCGGCGTCGGCGAGCCCCTCCGCTGTCGCATGCATGACGATTCGCCGCAAACGCTCGATGTCGGGCGAGCTGAATTCGAGGCCGCCGAACTCGTCGCAGTGGCGGTCGAGCAGGTCGGGGTGGTTGATCACCGCGAGCAGCAGCGCGGCCTCGCGCGGCGGCGCCGGGCTGCGCAGCCGCTGCAGCATCGGGCTGCGGCGCAGGCTCGTGCTCGGCTCGGCGGGCCGCCCC
>JAEZCD010000228.1 GCA_023430145.1 Pseudomonadota bacterium | reverse complement strand
AGCCGGAGGCGCCGGCCGTGCCCGAGCCGCTCCCGCCGGTGCTGCCGCTGCCGCGTCCGCCGGACGATCCGGGGCCGGGCGAGGACGACTTCGAGGACGCGCGCCGCATCCGCCTCGCCAATCCGCGGTGAGGCGCGCGCGGCTACGCCGGCAACCTACATCTAAGCGACATGTTGCAGTCGCATCGCAACTAGGCTTCCATACCTCCATCGGGCGCAAATGACGGCTGGCACGAACCGCCGCCCCGCCCAACCTTTGGAGGTATCATGAAACGGACGATCTCGAGAGGCTGCATCGGCTTCGGCCTCGCGGCGCTGCTGGCCAGCACGACCCCGCTCTCGGCCAAAACGCTGATCTTCTGCTCGGAAGGCAGCCCGGAGGGCTTCAACCCGGCCTTCTTCACCGCCGGCACCACGTTCGACGCCAGCGGCCGCCCGCTCTACAACCGACTCGTCGAGTTCGAGCGCGGCACGACTAAGATCGTGCCCGGTCTCGCCGAGAGCTGGAGCGTTTCGCCCGACGGCCTCGAGTACACCTTCAATCTCCGCAAGGGCGTGAAGTTCCACTCCAATGCCAACTTCAAGCCGACGCGCGACTTCAATGCGGATGACGTGGTCTTCTCCTTCACGCGGCAGCTGAAGCCGGACCATCCGTACCACAAGGTATCAAACAAGTCGTACGAATACTTCACCTCCATGAGCATGAACAAGCTGCTCAAGGATGTTCAGAAGGTCGACGACTACACGGTCAAGTTCATCCTGACGCGGCCGGAAGCGCCGATGATCGCCAATCTCGGCATGGACTTCGCCTCCATCTTCTCGGCCGAGTATGCCGACGCGATGATGAAGGCCGGCACGCCCGAGAAGGTCGACAACGAGCCGATCGGCACCGGTCCCTTCACGCTCCAGAACTACCAGAAGGACGCGGTCATCCGCTATCGCGCCTTCGACAACTACTGGGGCGGCAAGGCGAAGATCGACACCCTCGTCTACTCCATCACGCCCGACGCCTCCGTCCGCTATCAGAAGCTGAAGGCGGGCGAGTGCCACGTGATGCCCTATCCGAACCCGGCCGACTTGGCTGCGATGAAGACCGACCCGGCCGTCAACCTGCTCACGCAGGAAGGCCTGAACATCGGTTATCTCGGCTACAACACCGAGAAGAAGCCCTTCGACGACCCGCGCGTCCGCAAGGCGCTGAACATGGCCATCAACAAGGCGGCGATCATCGACGCCGTCTATCAGGGCGCCGGCACGGCGGCCAAGAACCCGATTCCGCCGACCATCTGGTCCTACAACCAGAGCACCAAGGACGACCCGTACGATCCGGAAGCCGCCAAGAAGCTGCTCGCCGAGGCCGGCTTCCCGAACGGCTTCGAGACCGACATCTGGGCGATGCCGGTGCAGCGTCCCTACAATCCGAACGCACGCCGCATGGCGGAGCTGATCCAGGCGGACTGGGACAAGATCGGCGTCAAGGCGAAGATCGTCTCCTTCGAATGGGGCGAGTACCTGAAGCGCACCGCGGCCGGCGAGCAGCAGACCTTCATGCTCGGCTGGACCGGCGACAACGGCGACCCGGACAACTTCCTCGCCGTGCTGCTCGGCTGCGACGCGGTCGGCTCGGCCAATCGCGCCCGCTGGTGCAACAAGGAGTTCAACGACCTCATCCAGAAGGCGAAGACGGTCTCCGACATCGGCGAACGGACCAAGCTCTACGAGCAGGCGCAGGCCGTCTTCAAGCGCGAGGCGCCCTGGGCGACCATTGCCCATTCGGTGGTCTTCAAGCCGGTGCGCAAGGAAGTGCAGGACTTCAAGATCAGCCCGTTCGGGCAGCACGTCTTCTACGGCGTCGACATCAAGGAATAGCCGGGGCCGGGACGATATCGTCCCGGACGTGAGCTTGGGGGGCGACGGCCGGTTCGCCGGTCGCCGCCTCCGCCGGCTCCAAAGCGCCTCGTAGGGCGCGCTTCCCCGGAGAGCGCATGCTCGGCTTCATCGCCCGTCGCATCGTCCTGCTGATCCCGACCTTCATCGGCGTGACGATCATCGCCTTCCTGTTCATCCGCCTCCTGCCGGGCGATCCGGTCATGCTGCTCGCCGGCGAGCGCGGCATGGAACAGGAGCGCTACCAGCAGTTGCTCAAGCAGTTCGGTCTCGACCAGCCGCTGTGGGAGCAGTACCTGAACTTCCTCTGGCGGGTGCTGCACGGCGACCTCGGCCGCTCGATCGTCACCGCCCGCCCCGTGCTCGAAGAGTTCGCCACCCTGTTCCCGGCGACCATCGAGCTCACAATCGCGGCGATGCTGTTCGCCACCATCATCGGCCTGCCGGTCGGCGTGCTGGCCGCCGTCAAGCGCGGCTCGCCTTTCGATCACTCGGTGATGGCGGTCACGCTCGCCGGCAACTCGATGCCCATCTTCTGGTGGGGCCTGCTGCTCATCATCGTCTTCTCCGGCTGGCTCGGCTGGACGCCGGTCTCCGGCCGCATGAGCGTCCTCTATTATGTCGAGCCGGTCACCGGCTTCCTGCTGATCGACAGCTTCTTCTCCGACGAGAAGGGCGCCTTCACCTCGGCCGTGCGGCACCTCATCCTGCCGGCGATCGTGCTCGGCACCATCCCGCTCGCCGTCATCGCCCGGCAGACGCGCTCGGCCATGCTGGAGGTGCTCGGCGAGGACTATGTCCGCACCGCGCAGGCGAAGGGGCTCGCGCCGGCCCGGGTCGTCGGCATCCACGCGCTGCGCAACGCGCTGATCCCGGTCGTCACCGTGATCGGCCTCCAAGTGGGCGCCCTGCTCGCCGGCGCCATCCTGACCGAGACCATCTTCGCCTGGCCCGGCATCGGCAAATGGATGGTCGATTCGATCTTCCGCCGCGACTACCAGGTCGTGCAGGGCGGGCTCCTGCTCGTCGCCGGCGTGATCATGGTGGTCAACCTCCTGGTCGATCTCACCTACGGCATCGTCAATCCGAGGATCCGACATGTCTGAGGCGGTCCTCGTCGCACCCGACACCCGGCCGACCGGCGCGGGCGCCCGCTTCGGCGAGTTCTGGGCCAGCTTCTCGGTCAACAAGGGCGCCGTCGTCGGCCTCGTCTTCTTCATCCTGCTCGTCGTCTGCGCCGTCTTCGCCGGGGTGATCGCCCCGCATCCGCCGAACGCGCAGTTCCGCGATGCGCTGCTCCTGCCGCCGATGTGGGAAGCGGGCGGCCGCGCCACCTTCCCGCTCGGCACCGATCCGGTCGGCCGCGACATGCTCTCGCGGCTCCTCTACGGCGCCCGCTACTCGCTGTTCATCGGCACCGTCGTGGTTCTCGGCGCGGCCTCGGTCGGCATCCTGCTGGGGCTCGTCGCCGGCTTCGCGCGCGGCTGGGTCGAGACCGTCATCATGCGGGTGATGGACGTCATCCTCGCCTTCCCGAGCCTGCTCCTCGCGCTCGTCATGGTGGCGGTGCTGGGGCCGGGCCTGTTCAACGCCATGGTGGCGATCGCGCTCGTCCTGCAGCCGCATTTCGTGCGCCTCACCCGCGCTGCGGTGATGACGGAGATGTCGAAGGACTATGTCGTCGCCGCCCGCGTTTCCGGCGTGCGCGGCTTGCGGCTGATGTTCGTCACCGTGCTGCCGAACTGCCTCGCGCCGCTAATCGTGCAGGCGACGCTGTCCTTCTGCACCGCCATCCTGGACGCCGCCGCGCTCGGCTTCCTCGGCATGGGCGCGCAGCCGCCGACGCCGGAATGGGGCACCATGCTCGCCGAGGCGCGCGAGTTCATTCTTCGCGCCTGGTGGGTGGTGACGTTCCCCGGCCTCGCGATCCTCTTGACGACCCTCGCGATCAATCTCGTCGGCGACGGCCTGCGCGACGCGCTCGACCCGAAGCTGAAGCGGGGATGAGGGATGCCAGATTGGGTCTGTCCGTCAGTGATTGCTGCGGTGCTTTCATCGGTCCTGACATTCGCCACCATGACCGTTGTCGAGCGACGCCAGTCTGGCCGCCCAGCGTCGGTGGGCCCTACTTCGCGCGATCAGACAGCTATTTCCGGCCCGATGGGCCCGAAGCCAAGCTACTGACGCGGCGACGGATATCCATAGGCCACCACGGGAACTACGACATTCTAGAGCATTTCCAATAACTTAGATCCAGAGCGAGAACCGCACCCGAACCCCATGGCCCTGCTCGACATCAAGAACCTCTCCGTCGATTTCCGCACCCGGGGCGGCCTGTTCCGCGCCGTGGACGGCATCTCGCTCGGCGTCGAGGCGGGTGAGATCGTCTCCATCGTCGGCGAGTCGGGCTCCGGGAAGTCGGTTGCAATGCTCGCCGTGATGGGCCTCTTGCCGAAGACCGCCGTCGTCACGGCCGACCGGCTCGCCTTCGACGGCCGCGACCTCGTCGGCATTTCGCCGCGCGCCCGCCGCCGCCTCGTCGGCAAGGACATGGCGATGATCTTCCAGGAGCCGATGACGAGCCTCAACCCGTGCTTCACGGTCGGCTTCCAGATCGGCGAGGTGCTGCGCACCCACCTCGCCATGCCGCGCGCGGAGCGCAGGAAGCGCGCCGTCGAGCTCCTGGAGCTCGTCGGCATTCCCGAGCCCGAGCGGCGCCTCGCGGCCTTTCCGCACCAGCTTTCCGGCGGCATGTCGCAGCGCTGCATGATCGCCATGGCGCTCGCCGGCGAGCCGAAGCTCTTGATCGCCGACGAGCCGACGACGGCGCTCGACGTCACCATCCAGGCGCAGATCCTCGACCTGCTCGTGCGCCTGCAGAAGGAGCGGGGCATGGGCCTCGTCCTCATCACGCACGACATGGGCGTCGTCGCCGAGACCGCGCACCGCGTCATCGTCCAATATGCCGGCCAGCAGATCGAGCAGCAGGACACGCCAGGCCTGTTCCGCGATCCGCACCATCCCTACACGGCCGCGCTGCTGGCGGCGCTGCCCGAGCGATCTACCGAGCGCCTCCTGCCCTCCATTCCCGGCGTCGTGCCCGGGCAGTGGGACCGGCCGGCCGGCTGCCTGTTCAGCCCGCGCTGCCCCTACGGCACCGAGCGCTGCCGCGCCGAGAGCCCGCCGCCGCTGTCGGCCGAGCTCGGCTTCGCACGCTGCTTCTATCCGCTGCTCGAGGGCCGCTCGGTGCCGGTCGAGACCCTCGCCCGGGAGGCGGCGCATGCCTGAGCCGATCGTCCGCGCCAGGGAGCTGGTGAAGGTCTATCCGGTTCGCCGCGGCATGTTCGCCGCCCCGCTCGACCTGAAGGCGGTGGCGGGCGTGACCTTCTCGCTCGAGGCCGGCAAGACGCTCGCCGTGGTCGGCGAATCGGGGTCCGGCAAGTCGACGCTGGCGCGCATGATCACCATGATCGAGCGGCCGACGGCGGGCGCGCTGACCATCGACGGGGTCGATATCGTCGCCGCCGACCAGGCGACGTTGCGGCGGCTGCGCAGCTCGGTGCAGATCGTCTTCCAGAACCCCTACGGCTCGCTCAACCCGCGCCAGAAGATCGTCGATGCGCTCGCGGAGCCGCTGCTGGTCAACGGGCGGCTCGACGGCGCCGGCCGGCGCGAGGCCGCCCTCGACATGATCGAGCGCGTCGGCCTCCGCCGCGAGCATGCCGAGCGCTACCCGCATATGTTCTCGGGCGGCCAGCGGCAGCGCATCGCCATCGCCCGCGCGCTGATGCTGCGGCCGAAGGTTCTGGTGCTCGACGAGCCGGTGTCGGCGCTCGACCTGTCGATCCGGGCGCAAATCCTCAACCTGCTCGCCGAGCTGCAGACGAGCCTCGGCCTCGCCTACCTGTTCATCAGCCACGACCTCTCGGTCGTGCGGCACGTCGCCGACGAGGTGCTCGTCCTCTATCTCGGTCGCACCGTCGAGCAGGGCGCGGCGCGGGCGATCTTCGACGCGCCGCAGCACCCGTACACACGCGCACTCCTCTCGGCGACGCCCGTGGCCGACCCCGAGCGCCGGCGCGAGCGCATCGTGCTGCAGGGAGAGCTGCCCTCGCCCTTCGCGCCGCCGTCCGGCTGCGTCTTTCACCCGCGCTGCGCCTGGGCCTTCGAGCCTTGCCCGGTCGACCGCCCGGAGGAGGAGGAGAAGCGCGGCCGCCTCGTCGCCTGTTGGGCGGTACCGAAGGACGACCACCTCACCGAGGTGCTGCCGGAGCCCGAGCGGGTGGCCTGAGAGCAGCCTCAGTCGCCCCCGCCTCCGCCGCCATCGCCGCCGCTGTCGCCGCTGTCCGCGGACGCACCGCCGCCCCAGAAGGCGGAGGCGCCGCCGCCGCCGAACCAGCCGCCGCCGGGCGCCAGAGATGCGCCATCTCGCGAGGCCGCCGCCGACGTCCCCGACGCCGGCGAGGACGAATCGCCGGAAGGCGCCGTCGCGTCGCCCGTACGATGCCGAGATCCGGTCTTGCGGGCGGGCGCCCTGCGTTGCCGCGCCCTCAGCCACCAGGCGGCCGCGAAAGCGATAGCGAGCCCGAGGAGCAGGATCGTCGGCCAGAATTCCAGCGTCACGGTCATCACCGGTTCGATCGGCGAGCGAGTTCCGGACGCACTCCTACGTCACGGGATCTGTCGGATTGCTGAACGGCCTTTTGGCGCGCTCGAAGCGGACGGGGACGGGTCCCGGTCGGCCGCCGCTGGCGGCGACGGCGGTCCTTCTGTCGGCCCCCCGTGTCCGACGGTGCAATCGGGTCACATACGCCGCTCGATCGCCGCTGCCTATTGTGGGGAATCGCGAACGCGGCCATATTCGTTGCGTCGTCAACAACCGAAAGGAGGTGATCCAGTGTCTGATTGTCGGAAGCCGGGGTACCGGAAGACCTGGATTGTCGCCTCTGCGGGACCTTTCGCCGCTTGAGACGAGAATTTCGGGTCCCGTGGGACCTGTCGGTCTGGCAATTCGAAGGGCTGCCCGCAAGGGCAGCCCTTCTCCTTTTCGGCGAGGTTATACCCGCTCGCGCCATTCGCGGTTAGGATCGCATAGGAGCCGGAGCGGACCGTGCTCCTAGAGGCTGGGGGTGCGGCATGCATGCGCGAGCCCTTGCGACCGGCGATGCGCCGCCGGTCCACAATCCGGCCGAGGCCGGGCTCTGGAACGGCTTCTGCCGCTTCTGTCGCGTCGTCTGGGTCAGCCGCGTCAGCGTCGTCAGCCTCGCCTTCGGCTTCTTCCTGATGTGGAGCGTGCCGCAGGCGCAGGACGTCTTCGCCGAGCACAATCCCGATCCGTTGTACTGGCCGCTGTTCTTCCTCGTGCTGGCCTTCGGCTGGGCTTTCCCGGTGCATTTCGCCTCGCGCTGGATCCTGCGCCGCGGCCTGCGCGTGCTGGAGCCGGAATCGCTCCCCTACATGGACAGGCGCGAGGAGGAGCGCGTGCTGGCGCTCTATGCGCCGTTCGTCACCTGGGTGCCGCGGGTGCTCGGCGTGCTCTGCTTCGCCGCCGTGGCGATCGGCATCTGGAAGGCGCGCGCCAATCTCGAGCCGGCCGCCGGACTGCCCGTCGTCGGCCGCTCGGTCGAGCAGCTGACCGTCCTCTTCTGGGCCGACATCGCCGTCGCCATCCTGTTCACCGTCTTCCTCGTCCTGCGGCGCGACATCATCACCGCCTGGCGGCAGCGCCGCCTGCCCGATCCCGAGCTGAGGAGCGATGTGCTGCGCTCGGACGAGGCGCCCGCCTGGGATTCGGAGCGGGCGCTCGGCTATGCCTACGTGCTCGTCCTGTCGCTCGCCTGGGTGGCGGCGGTCGCCTTCCCGATCGAGCTCGTGACGCGGGTCTACCGGGCGATGTTCCTCACCGTGATGCTCGGCGCGCCGGTCTTCGCGCTCACCTGGGTCGCCTACAAGTCGCACGTCACCCGGGCGCCGCTGATTCTCGCCCTCGTCATCGTCTGCGCGCTCGTCTCGCTCGCCTCGCTGCACGCGCACGACCTTCGGGTGCTCGCCGGCAGGCCCGAGGCCCCGGCGATGCGGCAGCTCCGGCTCGACCAGGCGGTGGCCGCTTGGCGGCGCATCAACGGCTGCGAGGGCGACGCCGCCTGCCCGAGCCCGATCATCGTCACCGGCCAGGGCGGCGCCAGCCGGGCGGCGTTCTTCACCGCGAGCACGCTCGGCCAGCTGCTCGACGAGAGCCCGAAGGATGCGCAGGGGCGGCCGCAATTCGCCAAGCAGCTGTTCGCCCTGTCGACGGTCTCGGGAAGCTCGCTCGGCGCCATCGCCGTCCGCGCGGCGCTCGAGGATGCCGGGGAGGGTTTTCGACCGCCCTGCACGCGGTGGACCCCGCTCTGGCACGGCCGCTACCCGATGGCCGGGCCACCCCGCGACCCGCGTAATTCCTGGCGCGACTGCCTGCAGCTGCTCGTCTCCGGCGACTATTTGTCGCCGACCTTCGTCGGCCTCGCCTTCCGCGACAACATCTCGATCCCCTGGGGCGACCGGCCGCTGTGGGCGGACCGCGCCACCATCCTCGAGCGCGCCTGGGAGAACCACTACCGCCGGGTCGTCGGCAAGGTCTCGGCCGGCGAGCCGGTCGGGCTCGAACGGCCGTTCGGCTATCACCCGGCGGCGCGGGCCGGGGCCGAGCGATGGTCGCCACTGCTGTTCCTCAACGGCAGCGCGGTGGGCAGCGGCCGGCGCGTGATCGCCGCCGACATCCTGCCCTGGACCTGCCTCGCCGAGGATGGCACCGCGCGCCCTTGGGCGGTCTATTCGGAGGCCTTCGACCTGTTCGAGATTCTCGGCGCCGAAAGGGCCGATCTCGTCTACGAGCGCTCCTGCGCCGGCGGCCTGCCGGAGCGCGGCTCCGCGGCGCCCGACGTCGCCCTGTCGACGGCGGCGACGGTCAGCGCCCGCTTCCCGATCGTCTCGCCGCCCGGCACGCTTCGCCTCCGGAGCGGCGCGGTGTTCGAGCACGTCGTCGACGGCGGCTATTTCGACAATGACGGGCTGACCACGGCGCGCGACATCGCCGTGCTGCTGCGTCGCAGCGGCCTCGTGCCGACCATCCTGCGCATCACCAACGAGCCGTCGAGCGCGCCGGTGCGGCCGAAGCCCGCCGATCCCGCCGCGCCGACACCGCCGCCCGACCGGGCCTCCATCCCGCGGCCAGCCGGACCGGAGGAGACGACCGGCGGCTTCCTGATCTCCTTCGTCAGTCCCGTCACCGGCCTCTACAACACGCGCGCCGGGCACGGCTCGGAAGCGGCGCGGGAGGCGATCGAATGCGTCGACGACCGCGAGGGACCGTCGGAGTACCTGCACGTCGCCGTCTTCCCGAGCCCGCCGCCCGCGGATGCCGATCCGGCGAAGAAGCCGGACGCGCCGGTGTTCATCGAGAACGTGTCGATGAGCTGGTGGCTGTCGCAGCCGGTGCAGGCCTATCTCGAAACGCAGACGGGGCTGCCCGAGAACCAGCCGGCGCTGAAGACCCTTTTCTCGCGCCTCGACGCGGGAGCAACCGCGCCACCGCCCGCCGTGCCCGGCTGCTACGCACGGCCGGCAAAGGAATAGGCTTTCTTCCTTCTCCCAGGGGGAGAAGGTGGCCGCGCAGCGGCCGGATGAGGGGTACGGCGCTCGTTCTGAAGCTCGGTAGCCCCTCACCCGCCGCCTTCGGCGGCACCCTCTCCCTGTGGGCCCCAGGGGGAGAGGGAAGAAAGAGGGCTCCGAACTACGCCGCCATCGCGGTCTCGACGAGGCGCACCCAGTAGGAGGTGCCGAAGGGGATCGCCGAATCGTCGAAATCGTATTCGGGATGGTGCAGGTTCGCCGAGCGCCCGTTGCCCATGAAGATGAAGGCGCCCGGCCGCTTCTCGAGCATGAAGGCGAAATCCTCCCCGCCCATCACCGGCGGCGTGTCGGTGCGCACCGCGCCGGTGCCGGCCACCTCCTCGGCGATGCTGGCCGCGAACGCGGCTTCGGCGGCGTCGTTCTGCAGCACCGGATAGTCGCGGCGATAGGTTGCGGTGGCGCGGGCGCCGAAGGCGGCCGCCACCGCCGGCACGATCTCCGTGATGCGGTGCTCGAGCAGATCGCGAATCTCCGGCTTCAGGCTGCGCGCCGTGCCGCGCAGCCGCACCGTCTGCGGGATGACGTTGTCCGTGAAGCCGCCCTGGAACAGCGTGATCGACACCACCGCCGCTTCCAGCGGATCGACGTTGCGGCCGACGATCGACTGCAGCGCGGTGACGATGTGGCTCGCGACCAGAATCGTGTCGATGCAGGCCTGCGGCCGCGCCGCGTGCCCGCCGACGCCCTCGACCTCGATGCTGAGCCTGTCGGCAGCCGCCATCAGCGGGCCCGGCCGCAGGGCGAACTCGCCGACCGACATGCCCGGATGATTGTGCATGCCGAAGACGCGCTCGATGCCGAAGCGCTCCAGCAGCCCGTCGTCGAGCATCGCCTTGGCGCCGGCGCCGCCCTCTTCGGCCGGCTGGAAGACGACGACCGCCGAGCCGGCGAAGTTGCGCGTCTCGCACAGATGCCGCGCGGCGCCGAGCAGCATCGCCATGTGCCCGTCATGGCCGCAGGCGTGCATGACGCCCGGATTGGTCGAGGCGTAGGGGCGCCCGGTCGCCTCGGTGATCGGCAGCGCGTCCATGTCGGCGCGCAGGCCGATGACGCCGTCGCGGCCGGACTTGCCGCCGCGGATGACGCCGACGACGCCGGTGCGGCCGATGCCGGTGACGACCTCGTCGCAGCCGAAGGCGCGCAGCCGCTCGGCGACGAAGGCGGCGGTCTCGTGCACCTCGTAGAGCAGCTCGGGCTTCTGGTGCAGCTCGCGCCGCCAGGCGGCGATCTCGGGAGCGGTTTCGGCGATGCGGTTGAGGACGGGCATTGGCAGGCTCGCACGGGAAAGGAGGGAGGAAGGCCCCGCCACTATGCGCCGGTCAGGCGGCTTCGGAAACCGGCAACATGGCGTTGATGCAGCCGAGGTCGAGCCGCTCGGCTGCCGCCGCGACGGCGGCGTCGATGCCGGGCTGGTTGTAGTAGACGCCGCGGATCTGGATCGTCGCCGCGAGCGCGGCGATGAAGTCCTCGACAAGCCCCGGATCGGGCGCCTGCGGCCCGCGCCAGAAATCGTCGAGCGCCTGCCCGCTCACCATTCCCGGCACCCGGTAGACGGCGTCGCCCAAAATCAGCACCGGCTTCTTCAGATAGAGCGCGCGCAGGCCGACGGTGCTGTTCACCATCACCGAGCCGAGCGCGCCGAGGATCATCGTGTCGAGGTCGCCGCCGTCGAGATAGTCGACGCGGTCGCCGACGCCGGCCTCCTCGGCGATCCGCATCACCCGGCGCCGCCAGTTGCGCAGGCCCGGATCGAGAGGATGGTTCTTGAACAGAAGGCGCGTGTCGGGCGGTGCATTGGCGGCGAAGGACCGCGTGATCATGCGGATCGGCGTCGACAGGTCGGGAAACGGCGAATAGGCGCGCAGCTGGAAGTCGGTCTCCATCTGCAGCGGCATGAAGAAGTAGCGCGTGCCTTGCGCCCGGTAGCGGTCCATCAGCCGCGCCGCCTCGGCATTGGCGAAGCGGCGCATCAGGATCCGGCGCCCGGTGCCGAGATAGATCAGAATCGGGCTGTGCAGCTGGTGCGACCGATAGTGCGGGAAGGCGAACGGCCAGAAGATCTGCGCGAGGTGATAGGCGATGTCCCAGCTCGCCTGGTTGAAGAAGCGGTCCTGGTACCGCCGCGACCAGTCGGCCGGCGGGGCGGCGCGGGCGATGCGGCGGATCTCGTCCGGATCCTTCGTGAACTGCGAGGCGCCGTTCATGCCGTCGCGCTCGAAGGTGATCCAGTCGGGCCGGAGGTAGCCGAAATCGGTGGCGACGACGCGGATGCCGCGCGGCTTGGCGGCCGCCAGCGCCGCCTTGTGGTAGGCGCGCTGCTCGCCGAGGAAGGCGATGTCGGTGATGGCGTTCCTGTCGAGGAAGTCCTCGAGGAAGGCGGGCCAATCGGCGAGCCGGCCGCGATAGTCGACGGCGCCCGGACGCCGCCAGAACAGCCGGTCGCCGAGGTTGAGGTTGATGCGGAAAGCCTTGTGGCCGCGCTGCTCGAGGGCGTCTGCGAGCCGGGGGAAGAAGGGCGAGATGGGCCCCTGCAGGAAGAGGAAGCGCTTGCCGCTCATGTCGGGATCGGCCTTTGGACGCCAGTGCGGCGGCGTATCGCCGCCGAACGCTCCCCTGCGTTAGCCCGGCCCGTCACAGATCGCGAACGACCTTGATGTCGCGGATGATGTTGGTGCCGCCGCGCACCTGATTGACGACGGCCATGAACTTGGCGAACTCCGTCGCCGGCGCGTTCGAGACGTAGACCAGGTCCTTGTCCCGGAGCGGGAAGCTCTTGGCGTAGAACAGGGCGTTCGGATCGCCCATGTCGACCCGGTAGACGATCGGCACCGGGTTGCCGAAGCGGCCGTCATAGTCGGGCCGCAGCGCCTTGGCGATCTCGGGCGCCTCGTAGCGGAAGAGGAACACGCCGGTGCGGTCGGCGCGGTTGTCGTTGAGGCCGCCGACCTTGGCGAGGCCTTCGAGAAGCGAGACCTTGTCGCGCTCGAACGGCACCGCCGCGGTGTTGCTGACGGCGCCCATGATGGTGACCACCTCGGGGTCCTGCAGCACGAAGACCTGGTCGTTCGGCTGCACGAAGACGTTCTCGGTCGGGTAGTCCATCAGCTTCATGTAGGACGCGGTCGCGATGCGGCCGCTGCGCACGAGCTGGATGCGGACCTGGTGCGCGGGCGCGCGGATGCCGCCGGCGCGGGCGACGATGTCGAGCACCCGGTCGCCGTTCGGCGTCAGCGGGATGCGGCCGGCGCCCGACACGTCGCCGCTGACGACGACCGTCTGGCTGACATTGGTCTGGATGAGGACCACCGCCTGCGGCTGGATCGCCTTGCCCTCGAGGCCGCCGACGATCGCCTGCTCGACCTGCGCCGCCGTCCTGCCGGCTGCCCGGATGCGGCCCGCATAGGGAACCGTCACGGCACCGTCGCTCGCCACGCTGACCGACAGCGTCACGCGGGCGCCGTTCTCGCTCGCGAACAGGCCGCCCTGCCCGGCTTCGAACAGGGTGATCGACAACAGGTCGCCGATACCGATGATCTGCACCGGCACCGGCTTGGCGGCGGCGAAATATTGCGCGAACGGGCTGACGCGGTACTGCGAGACGATCTTCACCGCCTCGTTGGAGAGATCGACGATCAGATAGTTACGGCCGGTCTTGGCCTCGCTGTCGTGTGGATCTACGACCGAGGCGCCCGGCCCGGAGCTGGGGATCGCATCGCAGGCGCTCAGCAGGGCGCAGGCGAGAAACGCAGGTACAAAAGCTCGCATCCGGCCTGTCACCGAAGGTTGTGCCGCAAAGCGAAAAACGCCGCATGGGCGCTCGCAGTTAGCACCGAAATGGTAAACCGCCAACCAACGGCGCCCCCGTCCCCGAGCTTGTTTTCGCAAGCGTGGCCTGAGAGCGACTCTAGCACGGTTCCGCTCACGGTAGGAGCCGCAGGAGCCCGCCGAGGATTCGGTGTCGCACGAGTGCCGCACCATGCTTGAGGCGTGACCGGATGGCACCCTCGCCGGCCTGGATGGCGGCCGCCTCGGCGGCGAGACGCCGCAGCACCACTTCCGGGCCGCAGGGCAGGCGCGAGATCGGGTCGACGTAGCGCGGGTAGAGAATCAGCGCCGCGGCGACCAGCTCGTCGAGCGTCCGCCGCCGCGTGCGACGGGCGAGCGGCGCAAGATCGGTGGTGAGGCCCCAGCCGGAATAGAAGGGCTGGCCGTGCGTGGTCACCTCGAGGTTGCGCATCAGCGCCTCGAAGCCGGCGAGCGAGGTCATGGTCTCGATCGCCTTCACCTCGGCGAACAGGGAGACGATCGCCCGGTCGCGGACCACGGCGTCGGCAATCGTCAGCGCCTCGGCATCCTCGATCTTTCCGGTGCGGTAGCCCGCCTCGACGTCCGGATGCGGCTTGTAGATCAGGAAGGCGTCCGGATGCCGCTCGCGGGCGGCGCGCAGGAGGCCGAGATTGGTCTTCACGGCAGCGCCGCCGAGGAGGATCGAGGCGTCGTCCTCGACCTGGCCGGGCACGAGGACGCCGAAGCGGCCCGACGGGACGATCCGCGCCCCGCCCTGCCGGCCGACATTGTACTTGGTGAGGTTGGCGGCGACGACCGCCTCGCGCAGCTTGCGACCGCGCTCGACGAGATCGGGGCCGATGTCGGCCGTCTCGAGGATGTGCTCGAGATCGCTCGGGCGCGAGGGATCGTAATAGATGCCGCGCTCGTCGACGACCAGCGACAGGCTTTTCACGAAGGCCGCGCCGAGCCCGACCGAGCGCAGGAAGCCGTCCTCCATGCGCGCCAGCGGCACGCCCTCCTTCGCGCAGAGCCTCTCGGCCTTCTCGGTGCGCTTCGAAGCCCAGACGACGACGCGAGCGCCGCGGCTCTTGGCTTCGGCCACGGCCGCATCGGGGCTCGTGTGGTGGGTTACCGGGCCGGCTGGCGAATCGAGGAAATCCTTCACGTGCCGGCGCTTGCCGACGGTGATGTTGAGGCCGACCGAGGGCAGCGGGTCGCGCGAGAAATAGCCGATCAGCTCGGCCGCGTAGTCGATGGCCTCCTCGATCTCGATCCGCTTGCGGTCGTAGGGATCGAGCCACACCGAGCTCTCGATCATGGCGGCGACCGCGCCCGGCTCCGGGAAGCGGATCTCCGAGGCCACCGCGGCGAAGCCGGGCAGGCGCTTCAGCCCCTCGAGCTTCTCGGCCACCGCCTCGGCGCGCCGCTCGCCGCCCTTGCGGCCGGCCAGGAGCTTCGACGGCGCCCCTTCGAGCCGGTAGCCGAGCGGCCAGTCGGCGACGTCGAGCCGGCCGATGCCGAAGGCGGCCGGGTAGAAGCGGACGAGCCTGCCGCGCTGCGCGAGCCGCGCCGCCTGGCCCTCCTCGACCTTGGGCCCCCAGCAGGCGACGAGGTCGGCATTGCCGTCGCGGCCGGCGGTCGACTCCTCGGCCTTCAGGCACGCCTCCACGTCCTGGGCGCGGCGCTGCAGCTCGGCAGTGGCTATGAGGACGCTGTTCGGCATGCACGCTTCTCATACGCCGACGAGCGCCACGGTGCACGTTCCCCCGCGGCGCCCGCATGGCCGCCAATATTGACGCAAGGGGACCGACCGCTTAGCTCTCCGCCATGGCGATCCGCCCCATCCTGCTCATTCCCGACCCGGTCCTGCGCCAGCATTGTGCCCCTGTCGAGGCGATCGATGCCGAGGTGCGCACGCTCGTCGCCGACATGTTCGAGACGATGTACGACGCGCCGGGGGTCGGCCTCGCGGCGAGCCAGATCGGCGTGCCGAAGCGAATCGCCGTCGTCGACGTCGCCGCCAAGGAGGAGGAGCCGCGTCCGATCGCGCTCGTCAACCCGGAGATCGTCGAGACCTCCGAGGAGCTGGCGGTCTACGAGGAGGGCTGCCTGTCGATCCCCGAGTTCTACGAGGAGGTGGTGCGCCCGGCGCGCTGCCGCGTCCGCTTCCTCGACCTCGAGGGCAGGCAGCAAGTGCTCGACGCGGACGGGCTGCTCGCGGTCTGCGTCCAGCACGAGATCGACCATCTCGACGGCAAGCTGTTCATCGACCACCTGTCGCGGTTGAAGCGCGACCTGATCGTCAGAAAGTTCCGCAACGCGGCCAAGCGCGGCGAGCCGCCGCCGGTGCCGGCCAAGCGGCAGCCGCGCGAGCGCCGGCAGCCGCGCATCCTGACGCCGGACGGGGCTCCCGCCGAGCTCGGCGAATAGGCTCTCGCTCCTTCGCCGAAGGAGGCGCCATGCCGCTCCGCCTCGTCTTCATGGGCACGCCCGATTTCGCCGTGCCGACGCTGCGCCGCCTCGTCGCCGACGGCCACGACGTGGCCGCCGTCTATACGCGGGCGCCAAAACCCGCCGGCCGCGGCATGGCGCTGAGCAAGAGCCCCGTGCACCGGCTCGCCGAGGAGCTCGCCATCCCGGTCGAGACGCCGAAGGGCTTGCGCGGCGAGGACGCCGTCCCGCGTCTCGCCGCCTACGCCCCCGAGGTGGCGGTGATCGTCGCCTACGGAGTCATCCTGCCTCGGGCGATCCTCGATGTGCCTAAACACGGCTTCCTCAACGTGCACGCCTCGCTCCTTCCGCGCTGGCGCGGCGCGGCGCCCATCCAGCGCGCGGTGATGGCCGGCGATGCCGAGAGCGGCGTCTCGATCATGCGGGTCGAGGAGGCGCTCGATTCCGGGCCGGTCGCCCTCGCCGGCACGACGCCGATCGGCGCCGACGAGACCGCCGGCGAGCTGCACGACCGGCTGGCCGCGATGGGCGCCGAGCTGATGGGTCTCGCGCTCGCGCGCCTCCAGACCGGGACGCTCGGCTTCACCGAGCAGCCGGCCGGCGGCGTCACCTATGCGCAAAAGATCTCCAAGGGCGAGACGCGCATCGACTGGTCCCTCCCGGCTGGCCGCGTGCACGACCACATCCGCGGCCTTTCCCCCTTTCCGGGCGCGTGGTTCGAGGCCGATCTCGGCCGCGGCGTCGAGCGCGTGAAGGTCCTCCGCACCCGTCTCGCCGCCGCCGCCGGCGCCCCCGGGGAACTGCTCGACCAGGCGGGATCGGTGGCCTGCGGCACAGCCGCGGTGACGCTCATCGAGGTGCAGCGGGCCGGCAGGGCACCCATGGCCTTCGCCGACTTCTTGCGCGGCGCCCGGCTCCTGCCCGGCACGCGCCTCGACGGGGGCTTTCAGCCCGTCTCGACCTCGACGAGGTCGGTGTGACCGAAGCCGAGCCGGTAGTCGAGCACCGAGATCACGGTCGGCGTGACGCGGAACATGCGCGTCTGCGACATGTCGAGGTCGGGCAGCTCGAGATATTCGGGATATTTCGCGGCCATCAGATCGAGCGCATGGGAGACCGCGGCCGGATCCTCGACGGCACGGGCACGCGCGGCCATGGACAGGCCCTCGATCTCGAACGGGCTCGTCGTGTCGCGACCGATCGTCAGCGACACGCGGTCGTCCCGGGCGAGGTTCTTGGCCTTCTGGCTGTCCCGCCCGCAGACGAAGTAGATGGTGAGGCCCTCGCTGCCGTAGCCGACGATGGTCACCTGCGGCCAGCCGTCCGGGCGCAGCGTCGCCACCGACATGATGCGGTTCTCCGCCAGATGCCGAAGAATCTTCTGCCTGATCTCGTCGCGCATGGCCGGTCTCCCGCGCAGGATCTCGCCTTGTCGAAGCAGGTGCGGGCAGGCCGGCGCGGACGCATTGACGTGAGTCAACCATGACGGAGATCACCTTCCGCGAGGTGCACGCGAGCGACGTGGATTCTGTTCGCGCGCTGCTGACGGAGGCCTTCGGCGGCCCGGCCGAGGCGGGACTCGTCGAGGCGCTGCGCGCGGCGGGCGACATGGCGCTGGAGCGGGTGGGGGTCGCGGGCGGGGTGATCGTCGGATATGTCGGCTTCGCGCGGTTGGCGGTCGCGCCGGCCGGAGAAGCCGCCGCGGAGGCAAGTACTTCGGAGGCAACCCCATCCCCCTCGTCGTCCGCCGCGAAGGCGGAGGACCCAGCCTTTTCAGTCGGCCGGTCCGGGAGAAAGCTGGATCCTCCGCCTTCGCGGAGGATGACGAAAGAGAATGCGGCGACCGGATCCCCTTCCCTCACCGCTGCCGCTCCCGCCGCGGAGGATGACGAGGGGAGGCGCATCGTCGCCCTCGCGCCGCTGGCGGTGGCGGCGGCGTGGCGGCGCCGGGGCGTCGGCGCGGCGCTGGTGCGAGCCTCGCTCGAGGAGCTGCGTGCGAGCGGCTGCGACCTCGTGCTGGTGCTCGGCGACCCGGCCTATTACGGCCGCTTCGGCTTCGAGCCCGCCGCCGATCTTGCGCTGCGCACCCCCTATGACGGGCCGCACCAGCAGGCGCTGGCGCTCTCCGAGTGCGGCCGCGCCGCCCGCGGCCTGCAGGTGATCTACCCCGATGCCTTCGCGGGGCTCGGATGACATGCCCCGCTACCGGCTGACGATCGAATATGACGGCACCGGTTTCGCCGGCTGGCAGCGGCAGGCGAACGGATTCTCAGTGCAGGAGGCGCTCGAGTCCGCGATCGCCGCGTTCACCGGCGAGTCGGTCACGGTGAAGGGTGCCGGCCGCACCGATTCGGGCGTGCACGCCCGCGGCCAGGTCGCGCATGTCGATCTCGCCGCGGCGTGGCGCACGGACACGATTCGCGATGCGGCCAACGCGCACCTGCGGCCGCACGCGGTCGCCGTGCTCGCCGTCGAGGAGGCTTCGGAAAGCTTCGACGCGCGCTTCTCGGCCGTCCGCCGCGCCTACCAATATCGGATCGTCGACCGCCGGGCACCGCTCGCGCTCGAGGCGATGCGCGCCTGGCACGTGCCGCGTGCGCTCGACGCGGAGGCCATGCACGACGCCGCGCAAACCCTGCTCGGCCGGCACGATTTCTCCACCTTCCGCGCCGCCGAATGCCAAGCGGAGTCGCCGATGCGCACGCTCGACCGGCTCGACGTCCGCCGCTCGGGCGAAGAGATTCTCATCGACACCGAGGCGCGCTCCTTCCTGCACCGGCAGGTGCGCTCGATGGTCGGCTCGCTGAAGCTGGTCGGCGAGGGGCGCTGGTCGGCGAAGGATCTGCGCACCGCGCTCGAGGCCGCCGACCGCGCCGCCTGCGGGCCGGTCGCGCCCGCGCACGGCCTCTATCTGATGCGCGTCGACTATCCGGCGACGGCGAAATAGCGCTCCAGCACGCGCTCGTAGATTCCTGCGAGGCGCTCGATGTCGGCGACGCTCGTCCGCTCGTCGACCGCATGCATGGTCGCGCCGACGAGGCCGAACTCCACCACCGGGCAGTAATCCTTGATGTAGCGGGCGTCCGAGGTGCCGCCATTGGTGGCGAGCGCCGGGCGGCGGCCGGTCGCCTCCTCCACGGCGCCGGCGACGAGCTCGACGAACGGGCCCGGCTCGGTGACGAAGCAGTGGCTCACGCTCGGCTCGAACTCGAGCGTGTAGCGGGCGCCCGCGGCGGCCTTCTCCAGTCGCTCGCCGAGCAGCGCTTTGAGGCTGCCGGCGGTGTGGCGGTCGTTGAAGCGCACGTTGAAACGCGCCCGCGCCTTCTCCGGGATGACGTTGAAGGCCGGGTTGCCGACGTCGACCGAGACGATCTCGAGATTGGAGGGCTCGAAAAAATCGCTGCCGGCGTCGAGCGGGGCGTCCTGCAGGGCGGCGAGCAACGGCACCAGCGCCCGCACCGGGTTCTTCGCCAGATGCGGATAGGCGACGTGGCCCTGCACGCCGTGCACGGTGAGCGTGCCCGAGACGCTGCCGCGGCGGCCGATCTTGATCGCGTCGCCGAGCGCGCTCGGATTGGTCGGCTCGCCGAGCAGGCAGTGGTCGAACACCTCGCCCCGCTCCCTCGCCCAGGCGAGCAGTTTTGGCATCCCGTTGATCGCCGGCCCCTCCTCGTCGCCGGTGACGAGGAAGGCGATCGAGCCGGCAAAGCCGGGATGGCGCTCGGCGAAGCCGATCGCCGCGGCGACCGAGGCGGCGACGCCGCTCTTCATGTCCACGGCGCCGCGGCCGTACAGCTCGCCGCCGACGATCTCGGCCGCGAAGGGCGGATGGCTCCAGGCCGCCGGATCGCCCGGCGGCACGACGTCGGTGTGGCCGGCGAAGGCGAAGCACGGCCGCGCGCTGCCGAGCCGCGCGAAGAGGTTTTGCACATCCGGCGTGCCTGCTTGCGAGAAGGTGAGCAGGCGAGCCTCGAAGCCCGCCTTCGCCAGCACCTCGGCGAGCAGGGCGAGCGCGCCGCCCTCCTCGGGCGTGACGCTCGGGCAGCGGACGAGGGCTTGCGTGAGGGCGACGGGATCGGGGGGCATGCGTATGCAGTAGGGGGCGGCAGCGGTTCAGGTCAATGCACGCTTCCCCCGAGCGCGCGACCAGCCATCCGCTCGTCGTCCTCCGCCTCCCCGCTCACCACCCGCGCCCCGGCGCGTCGTCGTCCGCCTTCTGCTCGTCGTCCTCCGCGAAGGCGGAGGACCCAGGCTTTCTTGCCGCGAGAGAGAAGAGACGGCTGGATCCTCCGCCTTCGCGGAGGATGACGAGCGGATGGGCCTCGCGAAGGATGACGAGGTGCGGAGGATGACGAGGCGTGCGGAGGCGACGGGATTTGCGACGCCGCGTCGTCCGCTCAGGCCGGATAGGGCTGCGGCAAAGGGTCGGGTCCGAAGCGGTTCGGCCCCGGCGTGCCGCGCAGGAAGCCGATCTCGACCAGCGCCCAGACCGAGATCGCCGAGCCAAGCAGCCAGAACAGGATGCCGATGTCGCCGGTGTGGAGGCCGATCCGGTGCAGAAATCCGGGCGCAAAGTAGAACAAGAGGACCCACCAACCGCTCTTGTCGCGATCGTGCAGCCGCTTCACGACCAGCGCCAGGCCGCAGTAGACCGCCGGCAGCGCCAAAACGAGCAGCAGCAGCGAGCGCGGACCGAGCTCCACACCCATGAAGATGGCGAATCCGACGACCAGCAGCACGTATGCGCTGAGCGCCAGCGTGCCGAGCCAGTAGGACGATCGCGGTATCCGGCCATTGAAGTCGAAGAATAGATGCCTAAAGTCCATTGCGCCATCTCCATCGAGGACTGCGCTGAACTAGCGCATAACAATGGACGGGCGGTTAATCCCGCAACAGCCTTTGACCAAAATTGTCAAGCCGGCGCGGTCGCCGATCCCCTGCGCTGGGCAGCAGGGTCGCCCGCAACATACCGGAGCAACTCGTCGGGGACGTCCGAGCAGCAATGCCAAAGATCTCCGCTCGTCATCCGCCGCAAAGGTCCACCCGCTCGTCATCCTCCGCGAAGGCGGAGCATCCAGGCTTTCTTGCCGCGAGGAGAAGAAAAAGCTCGATCCTCCGCCTTCGGAGGATGACGAGTGGAGAGGCTTTGCGGAGATGACGAGGCGCGAGCGCGGAGACCAACCAATAGCCGCTTGCGGCTGACTTCAATCCCGCAGCAGCTCGTTGATCGACACTTTTGCGCGCGTGCGCTCGTCGACGCGCTTCATGATCACCGCGCAATAGGTCGCAGGTCCCGGCGATCCGTCCGGCAGCGGCTTGCCGGGCAC